>NZ_JBHMDN010000009.1:0-646 GCF_042431195.1 Cohnella cellulosilytica | reverse complement strand
CAACGTTCACTTACAACTCCCCGAAGCACTATCGCGGTTCGTCGCGTCCTTCATCGGCTCCTGGCGCCTAGGCATCCTCCGTGCGCACTTATTAGCTTAACCTATCTGCAACTATTAAGTTTGATCGTAAGAGCAAACTTCAGTTGTCAGCATGAGTTGACACTAGTAAGGCAAGACGATACTTCTTCTTTCGCGCTCATGATAATCGTTAGGTTATCATGTCTTTTGTTTCGATATCCAGTTTTCAAGGTGCAAACGAGCGACCGCAAGTCATCTCGCGCACATCCGGCAAGCAGCGTTGGAAACCAACGCGTTGTCGATATGCAATAATTGAAAGATTATCATCCTAAAAGATGATTGCTCTTTCAAAACTGAACTTGAGCGTAAGAAACGGTTTGCCACTTCGCTTGCGCGACCGTGGTCTTTTTTAGCTCCGAAGAGCTCCTTAGAAAGGAGGTGATCCAGCCGCACCTTCCGATACGGCTACCTTGTTACGACTTCACCCCAATCATCTACCCCACCTTCGGCGGCTGGCTCCCTTACGGGTTACCCCACCGACTTCGGGTGTTGTAAACTCTCGTGGTGTGACGGGCGGTGTGTACAAGACCCGGGAACGTATTCACCGCGGCATGCTGATCCGCGATTA
>NZ_JBHMDN010000008.1:0-286587 GCF_042431195.1 Cohnella cellulosilytica | reverse complement strand
GGAGATTTTTTTATGGATGGACAGGTAAAACAATTAACAATTACCATAATTAGTAACATATAGCTTGTCTTTTTTTATGTCAGGTTTTACGCATGGCTAGTGTCCGGGAGGCCGTTACGCAGACTCATTCGTGCAGCTGCCCGCTTTTAACGGTCTGGGAGGCCGTTACGCGGGCCAATTCGTGCAGTTGCCTGCTTTTAGCGGTCCGGGAGACCGTTACGCGGGCCAATTCGTGCAGTTGCCTGCTTTTAGCGGTCCGGGAGGCCGTTACGCGGGCCAATTCGTGCAGTTGCCTGCTTTTAACGGTCCGGGAGGCCGTTACGCAGGCCCATTCGTGCAGCTGCCCGCTTTTAACGGTCCGGGAGGCCGTTACGCGGGCCAATTCGTGCAGCTGCCCGCTTTTAACGGTCTGGGGGGCCGTTACTGGGCGGCTTCGACCGATTTTGGAGCCTGAAGATTCTGGCGAGTGTCAATCATGTGCGTCAATTGGTCAGCCGCAGTCAAACCATAATTGATAACGCGACTTTGCAAGCGTCCTGCAGCGGCTTGCGATCGGCAGCGGTTTTCGCCATCACATAAAGTCCGTGTCTCGTGTTGACCAAGAATCGGGAAAGCTCGCGAAGACTATGCCTGCTTTTGATTTTTCCGTCTTTTTGCGCCCGCAGTAAAAAAGTATAAAATATCGTTTCGATATCCAGTGTGTAGGCTTCGATTCGCATCGCAATAGCAGGTTCGACCGCACCCAAGTCCATGGCCGTGTTGGCAATCATGCAGCCTCTTTTTTCGTCCGTCATGGCATGCTCGATGAGCTTGTCGAAGAAACGTTCTAAAACCTCTTTCGGGGAACCGGGTTCGTCCAATATACGAAATAGCGGTTTTGAATGCTGCCGAAATCGGTCCAGACAAGTCAGGAACAATTGATTCTTGTCTCCGAAGGTATCGTACAAGCTGCCTCTATGCACCCCTGTATGTTCAACTAAATCCTGAATGGATGTACGTTCGTACCCTCTGGTCCAGAACAATTCCATCGCTCTGTCCAGAACCGCTTCTTGATCGAATTCTCTGGGCCTTGCCATGGTGAAATCCCACCCCCCGCTTAATATCATACTCTTTTAAGAATGATCAGTAAACAATTTGATGAGAGGAAACGACGGTGAACAATGAGATGCAGCCGGAAAGTTTATCGAACAATCGCATGGTAATGGGCTGTTTTTAGCAAGTCCAGACCTTTCTTTATAAAATATACTTGACCGATCGTTCTTGAAAACAGTATAGTTAGTTACATCAAACAAGTCATTCATGTCGATTTTTGTTGTCTTTAAAAGAATGAACGTTCTTAAATGAAGAGGTGATCAGTTACTTATTCGGATTTTATTTGTTAACGAAAACCAACCAAAGGAGCAAACCACCATGAATATTTCCGAACAAATCGCTTTTATTACGGGGGCCAATCGAGGTCTGGGCCGTCAGCTTGCGCTTGAACTTCTAGCCAGAGGGGCCAAAGTGTACGCCGGCGCCAGAAATCCGGATTCCGTTGCCATTCCCGGCGCAATACCCGTAAAGCTCGATATTACCAAGCCTGAAGAAGTGGCCGAAGCCGTCGGGGCAGCGGGGGATGTTACGCTTCTGATCAACAATGCGGGCACGTCTACGGGCGCATCCTTGCTTGAAGACGATCTCGATCAAGTCAAATTGGAGTTCGATACGCATGTTTTTGGCACATTATCCATGGTCCGCGCTTTTGCTCCCGTGATTGCAAACAATGGGGGAGGGGCCATACTGAATATTCTTTCCGTCTTATCCTGGTTTAGTTTGGGAAGCGCAGGCGCGTATACCGCCGCCAAGTCGGCGGAATGGGGATTGACGAACGTGCTGCGTTTAGACCTGCTTCCTCGGAATGTGAGAGTCGCAGGCCTGCATGTCGGCTTCATGGATACGGATATGACGGCGGGCATCGACGCTCCCAAATCCAGCCCCGCGGATATTGCGAAAATTGCAATTGACGGGATTGCATCGGACAGCTTGGAAATTGTCGCCGATGAAGTAAGCCGCAAGATTCAGCAAGCCCTCGCCGGCGGAGTTGCCGCGATCTACCCTCAAATATCCTGATTACGCGCGCGCCCGAAAAAAAGGACCGACACGCCCGAAGGGAGCAATTGCTCTTCCCGGCGCATCGGTCCTTTCTTTTTAGAAGACCTTCGTTGTCCAGTTTTCGCAGTTCCAGACGTCGGTCGCGACCTCGCGGTAAAATTCCGGCTCGTGGCTGATGAGCAGAACGCTGCCTTTGTAGGCCTTGAGCGCGCGCTTCAACTCGTCCTTGGCGTCGACGTCGAGGTGGTTGGTGGGCTCGTCGAGCACGAGCAGGTTCGTCTGCCGGTTGATCAGGTTGCACAGCCGCACCTTCGCTTTCTCGCCGCCGCTCAGCACGGCGACCTTGCTCTCGATGTGCTTGGTCGTCAGGCCGCATTTCGCGAGCGCCGCGCGCACCTCGAACTGGGTCATCGCCGGGAAGTTTTTCCACACCGCGTCGATACACGTTTCGTCGGCGATTTCCTTGACCTCCTGCTCGAAATAGCCGACGAACAGATTGTCTCCCTGCTTGGCTTCTCCCGAGAGCGGGGAGAGCTCGCCGAGCAGGCTGCGCAGCAGCGTTGTCTTGCCGATGCCGTTGGCGCCGACGAGGGCGATTTTCTGGCCGCGCTCCATCAACAGGTCGATCGGACGGCAGAGCGGCTCTTCGTAGCCGATGACAAGGTTTTTCGCCTCGAAAATCATCCGCCCGGACGTGCGCGCCTCCTTGAAGTTAAACTCCGGCTTCGGCTTCTCGCGCGCCAGCTCGATAACGTCCATGTTGTCGAGCTTCTTCTGGCGCGACATCGCCATATTGCGCGTCGAGACGCGCGCCTTGTTGCGGGCGACGAAGTCCTTCAAATCCTCGATCTCCTGCTGCTGACGCTTGTAGGCCGACTCCAGCTGCTGCTTCTTCGCTTCATGGAGCAGAACGAAATTGTCGTAATCGCCGACGTACCGGTTCAGCTCCTGGTTGCCCATATGGTACACCAGGTTGATGACGCTGTTCAGGAACGGAATGTCGTGGGAGACGAGAATAAAGGCGTTCTCGTAGTTTTGCAGAAACCGCGTCAGCCAAGTGATATGCTGTTCGTCCAGGTAGTTGGTCGGCTCGTCGAGCAGCAAAATGTCCGGCTTCTCCAGCAGCAGCTTGGCAAGCAGCACCTTCGTGCGCTGGCCGCCGCTCAAGTCGTGCACGTCGCGGTCGAGGCCGATGTCTCCCAATCCCAGACCGCGCGCGATTTCCTCCACCTTGGCGTCGATCAGATAAAAGTCGTTGTTCGTCAAAATGTCCTGAATCGTGCCGACTTCCTCCAGCAGCCGCTCCAGCTCGTCCGGCTCGACGGAGCCCATTTTCTCATACATCCCGTTCATTTCGGCCTCGAGGTCGACCAGGTACCGGAACGCGCCGCGCAGCACGTCGCGAATCGTCATGCCCTTCTGCAGCACGGAATGCTGGTCGAGGTAGCCGACGCGGACTTTGCGCGCCCATTCGACTTTCCCGGCGTCCGGCTCCAGGCTGCCCGTGATGATGTTCATAAACGTCGACTTGCCTTCGCCGTTGGCGCCGACCAGGCCGACATGCTCGCCCTTGAGCAGGCGGAAGCTGACGTCGTTAAAGATGGCCCGGTCTCCGAAGCCATGGGATAAATTCGTAACGGTTAATATGCTCATGAATTAAACACCTTTTCCTTTATTGGCACACTAATGTCCATTATAAGCGGTGGACGGAGGAAAACTCAACGCTTTCGATTGTCGGGGAGCAAACTGTTATAATGAAGAAAAAACGGCAGGGGGCGTTAAATGTGAAATTCAGAGGGCTGATCGTGCTGCTGGCGTTGGCCGTTGCCGGGTGCGCGGGAGGGAACGATTCGGGCGGAACCGGATCGGGTCCGAGCGCGTCGACTCCGCAAGCGACTCCGACCGAGTCCGCGGTTCCCGAGACGGGCGGAGCATCTGTGCCGCCTTCCCCGTCCGAAGCGACGGAGCCGCCCGCGGCGGTTCTGAATCCGGAGTCGCTGTCCGGCTTGTTCGGATTTGCCGACGAACAGGGAACGAGACTGATGGCGCTGACCGACGGGATGGAGCCGGAAACGGCCGGGGCCGGCGAGCTGGAAAGCTACCGTCTGGCGATTGGAGAAGGCGGCGGCCAGACGCTGCGCATCCGCTACGAGAAGCATCAGACCCGCACGGAGCAGGACAACGGAAGGCAATCTTCGTACAACTTCGATAACATGGAAGGCGATATTTACACGATCGAGGAGGGGAAGGCGACGCCTAACGAGAGCTATTTCCTCGTGAGCGAGGAGCAATTCGACGTTCAGGCGCTCCTGCCGCTCAAGCCCTCGGCCGATCGCGAGCTGCCGGACGAGGCGGCGAAGAAGATCGCCGAGGCGAAGGGCAGGGCCATCGAGCAGGGCTGGCTGCTCGCGCACGCTCGGGACGGCCAGCGAATCTATGCCGTTCAGTATCAACGCCAGGGAGACGATATGCTGGCCAGTCTCGTGTGGGAGGACGGAGAGCGGCTGGTATTCCTGGATTATCCGGCCGTCTACGACGAATTTTCGACCTGGAGAGTCGACGACGGGGCGGAGATCTCGCCGGATATGTTCCGCTTCCTGTTCGCGGCGCGGAGCGCCGACGACGAGGTCGTGCTGGGCGTGCAGTGGCTCGGGGCGGAAGGGGAAAACCTCGATATCGCAGCCTCCTCCGAAGACCGCTTCGAGACAATCGGCCTGTCCGCGGGCCGTTATCTGTCTCCTATTTGAGCTTGTGATAACCTTTGTCGCCGAACGGCTGAAGCTTGTCGATCCATTGGGCTTCAAGCTCCTTTAATTCGTCCTTGACGTTCACGAACGGATTGTCGCTTGGCTTCAACACCTCGAGCACCTCCATTGCGAACGCGTCTTCTCCGTATTCGCTCCATTCCCGCTGAAGCTCCTTGTTCGGAAAGGTGCCCGAATTCAGGCTGCTGGCTCTTCCGTTCAAGGACTTCAGATTCGGGGTCGAATCGACAAGCACTTTGCCGCTTTGCTTGTTGCGGATCTGGTACACGCCCGCCTGGATCGGGATTTCTTTGTATTGGGCGATCAATTTTGCGCGTTCTTCTCTGCTTTTCGCTGTCATCTTGTTCTCTCTCCGTTCTGTATTCATTGCGAGGCTTCGCGATCATAAGCGGACTTTTGGAGCGGCCTATTTAAGCCAGTACCGGCTGCCGTCCGGCTCGCGGTCCATAAATCCATATTCGATCAGGTATCTTCTTAAGACGGCATAATCCTCGTAGGCGGTCCGCAAAATTTCATTGATTTCCTTCTCCGCGTACGCGCGTCCGGATTCGAAGCGTCTGGCGAGCTCCGTCAGGACGACGATTTTGTGCTTTTCCTTAATCGCGAACGTAGTCAGCCGGCCGTCCCGGCCGTCCGGAAAATATTTCTCCAGCACGTTCTTCGCTTCGTCGGCGGTCATATGGTAGCGTTCGTCGACCATGCGCGCGGTTTTGGGCACGTGAACGATGTCGGGCGCATGGCGGTCTTTCTCCTTCAGCAGCTCCATCAGGGCAAGGTAGATTTTGGCCTGGCGTTCCTTCTCCTTCAGCACGAAGCGATGATTGCGGATGGTCGAAGCGCTGCCGATCCCCAGTTCCTTGCGCACCTCGTCGTCCGATTTGCCCTGATGGAACAGGCGCAGCAGTTGGCTCTGGTGGTCGGTCAGCCCCGTCAGCTTTTTGTTCAAGCCGAGCAGACTGTCGAATACCGAGCCGTGTTCCTTGGCGATATGATGGCGCATCGCTCTCTCCGCATCGTAATATCGGCCGTCCGCCGGATAGACGACGCCATGCTCGGTCCGTTTGCCGCACAGCAGACAGACGAAATGCTCGTCCTCGCGCACATATCCTCGTTTGAGCTCTTCCATCGAGCTGTTCCAGAAAATATCCGACAGGTCCATACACAAACACATCCAGTTATCGTTTGGTTTATTATAGACAATATAAATCATTGTTTGGATTTAGTCAACGACGCCTAACTTTCATGACCGGAGCTCGGCCGCAGAGAGACTGGGCGCGATATAGACCCGCAAAGCGGCGGAAGGTATAATCAGGGGAAAAACAGTGGAGGTTCTGTCGTTGAGTACATACTGGAGCGAATTGACGGCTTCCTTGGAGCCTTACGTACCGGGAGAACAGCCGAAAGACCGGACTTATATCAAGCTGAACACGAACGAGAACCCTTATCCGCCGTCGCCGAAAGCGCTTGAGGCGATCAGGGAGGCGGCAGGCGCGGATTTGCGCCTGTATCCCGACCCGACCTGCGACGCCCTGTGCCGAACGATCGCCGCCTACTACGGCGTGACGAAGGAGCACGTCTTCGTCGGCAACGGCTCGGACGAAATATTGGCCTTCGCTTTTCCGGCGTTTTTCTCGGCGCGGCAGCCGATCCTGTTCCCGGATATTACCTATTCTTTTTATCCGGTATATGCACGGCTGTACGGCATTCCCTACATTACCGTGCCGACGGACGAGCAGTTCCGGATCGATCCGCAGACGTATGCCATCCCGAACGGCGGCGTGATTGTGCCGAATCCGAACGCGCCGACGGCGCGCTTTTTAATCGTTAATGGCATTAAGGAAATTCTCGAGACGAACAAGGATCGGGTCGTGATCGTGGACGAGGCTTATATCGATTTCGGCGGGGAGTCGGTCGTTCCGCTGATCGCAGAATATCCGAATTTGCTGGTCGTGCAGACGCTGTCGAAGTCGCGGTCGTTGGCCGGTCTGCGGGTCGGCATGGCGCTCGGGCATCCGGAGCTGATCGAAGGGCTGAACCGGATCAAAAACTCCTTTAATTCCTATACGCTGGACAGGCTGGCGCTTGCCGGCGCGATCGCCGCGATCGAAGACCGGGAGTATTTCGCGGAGACGAACCGCAAAGTCGTCGCCACGCGGGAGAGAACGACCGCGGCGCTCCGGGAGCTGGGCTTCGAGGTGATCGATTCGCTGGCGAATTTCGTCTTCGTTACGCATCCCGTGAAAGCGGCCGAGGAGCTGTTCGCCGCCTTAAAGGAACGGGGCATTCTCGTCCGCTACTTCAACAAGCCGAGAATCGACCGGTATTTGCGCGTCAGCATCGGCACCGACGAAGAGATGGACGCGCTCCTCGGGGCCCTGCGGGAAATCGCGGGGTAACGCGGCCGGCCGTCAGACGGGAGGGGGCGGGACCGGACTGCCGGGAACGTTCCGCGCCGCGGCGATCAGCTCGGGCAGCCGCTCCCCGACTACCGGCGGGCAGAGCAGGTTGCCTTGGACAAACTGGCAGTTGTTTTTCTTGCAGAAGGCAAGCTGTTCGTACGTCTCCAATCTCATGGCGACGATCTCGCATTGCAGGTGGCGGATC
This sequence comes from Cohnella cellulosilytica, assembly GCF_042431195.1. Lineage (NCBI taxonomy): Bacteria > Bacillati > Bacillota > Bacilli > Caryophanales > Paenibacillaceae > Cohnella > Cohnella cellulosilytica. The sequence goes on along the minus strand of NZ_JBHMDN010000008.1, from coordinate 279,127 downwards.
GCTTCGAGCAAGGACTCGCTCGGCTTGCGATCGGCATCCTCGGAGGCTTCTCCCAGCGGCACGTTGGCAAACTTGACGGTCTGGACGGACAGCTTGCGCAGGCGGGACAACGAGGCCACGTTTAAGCCGCAATCGTCGAGCGCCAATCGGACGCCGATCGCCCGGAGCCGCTTCATAGACCGCTCCGCCTGCTCGAACAAACCGGCAAGCTCCCGCTCCGCGATCTCGAATTCCAGACGATGCGGGGCTATTCCGGTATCGGCCAGAACCTTCTGCACGATTTTGGAAAATCCGGAATCCAGCAATTGAATCGCGGACAGGTTGACGGATAACGTCAAAATGGACGGGGCAGGGGCGACCTGCCGCAAAGTCGAGCAGGCCTCCCGAAAGACCCATTCGCCGATCCTCGGCATCGCTTGGACCTTCTCGGCGATCGGAATGAATTCTCCGGGCTCCACGTACCCCAGCTCCGGATGCTCCCAGCGGACGAACGCCTCGAAGCCTCTTAATCTCCCCGAACGGACTTCATATTGCGGCTGATAATGAATGTACAATTGGCCTTCCTGCAGAGCGGTGCGAACGAAGCGCTCGATCATCGCGCGCCGCCGCGCTTGCGTCGCCAGCTCTTCAAGGGGCGGATAAGCCGGCGGCGGGCTAGCATGCCGGGCCTGCCGGGCAACCTCGCGGTCGTGGTCGATCCGCTCGCCCCGGCGCCGCCTTGGCGGGTATAAACGCATGCCGATCGCCAGAGCGAGGACGACGACAGCGACAGGTATGGTCAATCCGATCAGGTTAAGCCAGTCCGTCAACGGTGATCTCTCCCTTGCTTAAACGGCGTTTGCCGTCTCGGCGAGCCCAACTCGAAAATCTTGCCGAGAAACCCCTTTCATTTTGAACGCTAATCATTAGGGAAATTACGGGAAAAGTATTAAGGACTTGTCGAATCGCAAAAAAACTCCGCCTGGGCGGCGGCCGGCCGATATCCGTTCGCGGGGGAAAAGCGGGAATGAAAAAAACCTCCCGGTCGACCGTCAGACGGAAGAGATGAGGAGGTTGTCGATCGTTATGCGGGGCAGGAAGCGAACGGCTTAAGGGTTCATGAATTTGTAGCCGACGCCCCATACCGTTTTGATGTATTGGGGTTCCTTCGGGTTTTTCTCCAGCTTGCGTCTCAGATTGGTCACGTGAACGTCGATGGCCCGGTCGTTGATGAAGGAATCGATGCCCCTGACGGCGTTAATCAATTCTTCCCGGCTGAAAACGCGGTTCGGATGCTGGTAGAACAGCTTCATAATCTCGTATTCGGAAAACGTCGTCTCGATATGCTCGCCGTCGAGAACGATCGTGCGTCGCACCAGGTCCATCGTCAAGCCGTCGGCAGGGGAGGGCGAATCGGCGTTCGAATCGCGGCCGTGGGCAACGGCGGCCGGCTGGACGCTCCGGTTCAGGCTTTGGGTCCGGCGAAGCACGGCTTCCATGCGCACCTTCAGCTCCTGCATGCTGAACGGTTTAACGAGAAAATCGTCCGCTCCGTTGCTGATCGCCTGGATTCGGGCGGTAACGGACGGCTTCATGGAGATGACGATGATGGGAATCGCCGACAGCTGCCGGAACTCCGCGCACAGCTCGGTTCCGTTGGCATCGGGGAGCATCAAGTCCAGAAGCAATATATCCGGCTGAAACGCATCGAGCGCGCGTTTGCCGTCCCGGGCGGTCTCTACGCGTTTCACTTCGAAGCTTTCTTCGGTCAAATAGAGGGTGAGCATCTCTCCGATGATAGGATCGTCTTCAACGACAAGCACTCTCGTCAACGTCAAGTCAGTCACACCCTTTTAGTAAAGTGTTAGAATTGCTCATATTTTGCTAACATTTGCCTTTGCATGTCTATTATATAACGCGCTTTGACATACGTCTAACTTCTTTTCGACTCCAGCAGACGATGAATGGCGTTCATTCCGGCTTCAAGAGACCGATAGAGTCGCTCCAGCGCTTCCGGAACCCGTTCGTCGCTGCGAAGCGAGCGCTCCAGCGCCGCCGCCGCTTCCTGAATCGCCGCGGCTCCCAGGTGCCCCGCGGAGCCGCTCAGCGAATGCGAGAGCCGGATCGCGTCGTTCGTCTCGCCCGACTCCAGAAGCTGCTCCAGCCGATGCCGGAAATCGGCGTATTGCGCGACGAATTTCTCCAGCAGCTTGACGTACAGATGCGCCTTGCCGCCAATTCGCTGCAGGGCGGCCGCCGCTTGCAGCTCCGGAAAGTTGGGCCAGCTCGCGGCGGCCCCGGCCTCGGATTCGGCTTCGGCAGGCGCCGGCGCTGCGGGGGCGGGGCCAAGGCTCGGCAGCCATTGGCGGATGCAGGCATACAGGACGACGGGCTCGATCGGTTTGGTCACGATCGCGTTCATGCCCGCCTCGCGGCAGCGCGCATGCATCTCGGGTGTCGCGTCGGCCGTAACGGCGACGATCGGCAGCCGCTCTTGGCCGAACCGCTTGCGGATTCGGACCGTCGCCTCGATTCCGTCCATGTCGGGCATATGCAAATCCATCAAAATGAGATCGACCCCGGCTTCCCCCGATTCGATCCGCGCGACGGCTTCCGTTCCGCTCTCCAGCATGAACGTCGTATAACCTTGCGAGCCGAGGAGCTGCTGGATGACGATCCGGTTGATTTCTTGGTCGTCGACCACCCAAATTCGCGGGCAAACGTCCGCGGAGCCTGCCGCATTCGTCTCCAGGGCGGCCGCAGCTTCCGCCGACGGAGAAGGAAGCGGTCCCGCCGTTCGGGGGGAAGAGCTGGTGATGACGAGCAGCGCCTGGCGAACCTGCAGCGGGGTGGAGGGCTTGACCAGCACGGCCTCCGGGCGATAGGCGTCCGCAAGCCGGTACAGGGCGTCGCGGCCGGACAGGGTCGTAGAGGCGATCGCCTTCACGCCGGCGGCGTCCAGCTCCGTTTTCCATGCCGTCCACGTCTCCTCTCCGTGCATGTCGCCGCATTCCAGGTCGATGACGATCGCGTCCCAGCGCGATTCCTTCATCAGCGCTTGGGCCTGTCTCCACGAGGATAAGGCCACCGTCTCGCATTCGAGCGACGTGAGCAGAACGCGCCAATGCTCCGCTACCCGGTTCTCGTCCTCCAGGACGAGCAGCTTCAAGCCCGGGAATTGCGGATGGTCGGCCGACGGACGGTCCGCGCAGACGGAGAACGAGAGCTCGAAGGAAAATTCGCTGCCGACCTGATACTGGCTCGCAACGGAGAGAGCGCCGCCCATCCGTTCCACGAGCGTATGGGAGATGACCAGCCCGAGTCCCGTTCCCCCGTACTTGCGGCTCGTCTTCTCGTCGGCCTGCACGAACGGCTTGAACAGCCGCTTGCGCTGATCCTCGGTCATGCCGATGCCGGTATCCTTAACGGAAAATTTCAGTCTGGCGGAGCGGTCGTCGACTTCGCCGGCCGTTACGGACAGCTCGATCAAGCCGATATTCGTAAACTTGATCGCATTGCTGCCCAGATTGAGCAGAATTTGCTTTAGCCGGGTAGGATCGCCGATCAGCCAGTCGGGAATGCGGGAATCGGAGCGGATAATGAAATCGACCGGCTTCGGGCCGATCAGCACGGCGAACAAGCCGCTCAGCTTGTGCAGCAGCTCCTCCGGCTCGAACGGCACGTTCTCGATCGTCAGCTTGTCCGCCTCGAGCTTCGAGTAATCGAGAATATCGTTCAGCAGCCGAAGCAGGTTGTCCGAGGAGACCGAGATTTGATCGAGATAGCTGGCCTGCAGCTCCGTAAGCTCCAAGCGCTGGAGCAGGTGGGTGAGGCCGATAATTCCGTTCAAGGGCGTGCGAATCTCATGGCTCATTCTTGCCAGGAACGAGCTTTTCGCTTCGTTGGCGCGATCGGCCTCTTCCTTGGCGCTCAGCAGTTGCGACTGGATTTCCTTCAGCTGGGAAATGTCCCGCACGATCGTGGAATAGTAGATTTCCTTATCGTCATGGGCTTGATGGGCCACGACGGTAATGGAGGTTCTCTGAATAAGCCCCTTGGCGGTCGTGAAGTCGATCTCGTCCTGCCAATAGCCGTGCGTCCGCGCCTCGGACAGCCCTTCGGCGAAACGGACGGTCATCGGAATGGACATATACTTGTTGAGGTGCCGGTTGCTCTCGCTTAACGACTCGATATCGAGCAGGGCGAGGCCCGCTTTGTTCAAGTAGAAGATTTGACCGCGCTTGTCGAAGGAGGCGATCATGTCGTGCGCGCTGTCCATAATGGCGAACAGCCTCGTGTTCGTGGCGACCGCCTGCTTGATCTCGCTGACGTCTCTGGCGATAAGCACGTACCCTTTGGGCGTTCCGTCCGGATGGCGGATGACGCTGGTGTTCAAGGACACGGGAAAGCGCAGGCCGATCCGGCTGACCCACGTCCATTCCCAATTGGGCAGAAACCCTTTGCGCGGCGGCAGGAACAGGACGGATTCGTCCGGATCCACGCGGCTTTGCAGCTTGTCCGAATAGTAGGCCGCCCGTTCCTGCAGCTGGGCGGGATCGTGCCAGAGGAGCAGCGATTTTCTTCCGACGACTTCGTGCGGCCTGTAGCCGAGCATGTCCGTCGCGCGTTGATTAAAGGAGGTGATGACGAAATGGGCATCCGTGACGATCATCGCATATTGATTATGCCGAATAAACGCTTGATAAGGCTCGAAAAGCTCCTGCAGATTGTCGATCATGCCGTTGACGGAATCCGCCAGCACGCCCATTTCGTCGCGGCTTTCGACCGCGAGCGGACGCGGGTAGAAATTTCCCGCCGCCACTCTCTGCGTGACGGCGACGACCTGTTTTAACCGGCCGAGAATCGAGCGCTGGATCACGCCGTACATAAACAGCCCCAGCACGAGCACCGTAGCGGCGATCAGGGCGACGTTCAGCCATAGGGAGCGGCGCAGCGGCGCTTCGAATTCCTGCTTGGACACCGAGTAGACCGCATACCAATCCGTATTCGGAACTTTCACGTAGAACATTTTCAGCACGCGGCCGAACAGCATCGACTCTCCGTAGCCCTGGTCGCTGTTCTGGAGCCGCTTCGCGAAGTCGGCGACGGCGGGCTCGTCCGTCAAATAATTCCGCTTGAGGATGAGGGAAGTGTCCTTATAATAAAGCAGGTTCGTCTCGCGATCGATCAGAATCATCGAGCTGTCCCGGTAGTCGTCGGAATGCGCGTCCAGCTGCCCGGATAACAGTGCGGGAGCGTCGAGTGCGAAGCCGATGACCCCTGTCAGCCGATTGTCCAGGCCGTAATACGGAACCATCTGCCAGAGCACGGGGTAACCGGTCGAATCCAGCATCATTGCCGCGTAGGCGCCGCTGCCTTGCAGCGCGGAGTCGTACGCGGGAATGCCGCTCACCCGGAACGTCTCTCCGTTCGCCAGCGTCATGCTGCCCCACAGGGACGCAAAGCCGATCTGCCGAATCGGAAGATCGATCTGCGGCGACGCGCTTCGCAGGTAGGCCAGGCGCTCTTCCGCCGTCTGCAAGCGCAGCGGAACGGAGCGGCTGATCCGTTCGGCTTCCTTCAGATGAAGAGAAAGCAGCTCGCTTAAATGGACGGCGGTGCTGTTCAGGCTGGAGAGACTGTGGCGGATCAGCTGATCGTCCATCCGTTTATTGAAGGTCCCGTAATTGATGAGGCTTATCGCAAGGAACGAGACCGAATTAAGGATAACGAGGACGGCGACGATTTTGAAGCGAAGCGACTGGAACAAGCCGAATACCCCCTGTTAAGGATAACGTTGGAAATTTATTAGACAATTTCATACAAAACAAATACATCCTGCCTAAATCTTCTAATACATTGATTCTATCATAGCTAATGGAAAACAATTTCGACAGACCTAACTTGCTGCTGCGAGAGGAGATTCGATATCGTGACGATCATGATGACGGATTGGGAGGTCGTGACAACGGACGACGCCCGTTCCGTCCGATTGTGCGAGGAGTTCGGCGAGCGATACGGCTTTACGGCGGGCGAGAGGACAATGCTCAAGCTGTGTCTCTTATACGGAATGTCAGACGAGGAGATTGCTCTGTACACGAAAGAGGAGCCGGAAGTGCTGGCGACCCGGCTGGCCTGCATGACGGCCAAGACGAGAACGCGCTCTCCGCGCGAGCTCCAGGCTCTGTTCCTTCGTTATATGCTTAACAGGCTTCCGGGATAATCGCCGGAAGCCTGTTTTTTAACGTTTTCAGCGGATTGGTTAGGGCGTGTATGCAACCTCCGAGGATAGCAGATTATGCCGAATTTTCGTTCCATGCAAGGAACTTTTGCGAAGGCGTACCGGGGGTACGTCAAAGGGTCGCAGCAGGGGGCGAAAAGGCGGTGAAAGATGCCCCTGAGCGGGTTTGCATACACGCCCTAGGAGAACGGCAGTTCGATGGCGAAGACGGCGCCGGAGGGAGAACGGTTGTAAGCGTACGCGGTCCCTCCGTGCATCTCGACGATTTTTTTGACGATCGACAGCCCCAGACCGCTGCCGCCGCTGGAACGCGTCCGCGCTTTGTCCTCCTTGTAGAACCGTTCGAAAATATGAGGGAGAGCGGCCTCGGAAATGCCCGGTCCGTTATCGGAGATCAGCACGCGGACCCGGTCGTTGAGCAGCGACAGACGGATGCCGATCGTTCCGCCTTCGGGCGCGAACTTGATGCCGTTGTGCAGCAGATTGATCCATACCTGGCTCATCAAGTCTTCGTCCGCGGTGACGTCGCACTCCGGCAAGTCGACGTCCATCTCGATGTTTTTCGCCAGCCACAGCGGCTCGCAGGACAGGATGAGGTGACGAAGCTGGCGGTCCAGCCGATACGCTTTTTTCTCGAACGGGTGGCGGTTGGATTCGAGCGACGTCAGCTTGAGCAGGTTGTCGCTTAACCGGGAAAGCCGCTTGCTCTCGATTTCGATAATGTCCAAATAATGCTTGCGCGTGTCGGAGTCCACCTGGTCGTTCTTCATCGCTCTCGCAAAACCGGCAATCGAGGTTAGCGGAGACTGAAATTCGTGAGACACGTTGGAGATGAACTCCTGCCGCATCTGCTCCATCTGCCTCAGCTCGGAGGCCATCTCGTTAAAGCTCGTGACGAGCGGGGTGAACTGCCCCGTAAAGCGCGAGTTCGGCTCCAGATTAATGTTGAAATCCCCTGTGGCCAGCTGCTTCATCGCGCCGATCAGCTGCATGAACCACTCCATCTGGCGGCGCACGGGCGCGACCAGGACCCGGAACAGGTTGACCCCGACAAAAATGACGACAAGCGTCAATTCGACGGTCAGAAAGTCGCGCAGCAGCGTATTGGCGTATTGCGGAAACCAGGTCCGGTAGATCAAATGCGTGAGCCAGTATGAGAGCATCCATCCGGCCGCAAGGGATAGGTGAAGAAGCAGAAGTAACAGGAAGATCAATTTGCGCGGCGGTTTGAACGGTTTGTGAAGCTCATCCATCCGCCGTCGGTGCTCCCTGTTCTCGCGGTAGGTTTTCAGCCAAGGGCTCCATCTTCGCCCCGTGAATTCCGGCCGGCCTCGCGTCCGGCGTCCGCCGCCCCTCATGGCGCAGTCTCCAGGCGATAGCCCAGACCGCGGATTGTCGCGATGCGAAAGCCGTACTGACCGTCGGGGAATTTCTCGCGCAGCCTCTTGATATGGACGTCCACCGTCCGCTCGTCTCCTTCGTAATCGAAGCCCCAGATTTGCTCGATCAGCTGCTCCCTGGAAAAGGTTTTGCCCGGATAGCTGGCCAGCTTGAACAGCAGCTCGAACTCCTTGAGCGGAAGCGTAAGCGATTGATCGCCGACTTGCAGCGTATAGGTCTGCCGGTTCAATACGACATTGCCGACCGTGACGTTCTGGGAGATCGAAATCCGGTAGCGCTTAAGCAGCGCTTTCACCCGCACGACGAGCTCGACGGGCTCGAACGGCTTGACCATATAGTCGTCCGTCCCGAGCTGAAAGCCTTTGACTTTCTGCGTCGTTTCTGCTTTGGCGGTCAGCATGAGCAGCGGCATATCGTAATGCTCGCGCAGCTCCTTGCACAGCTCCCAGCCGTCCATGCGCGGCATCATAATATCCAGAACGACCAGGTCGACCGGAGAGCACTCCAGCAGCTCAAGCGCATGCATGCCGTCCGCCGCGGCAACGACCTCGAAGCCTTCCTGCACGAGGAACACCTCGACCAATTCGCGAATGTGCGGATCGTCGTCGACGACGAGTATTCGGGTCATGGACAACGCCTCCTTACCGGACAATGTAATTTCGCCGCAAGATTTTCTTCCATTATCCGCTTAATCCGGCCGAAATTCCACTTTTCATGCGACGCATGGCGTTCGGCCTTCGGCTTTATTTTGCGCCCCGAATATGAACTGAATATGAACATCGACGGATAGGAACCGCGCCGGCGTCCATGGTACAATGAGGCCATAGAGAGCGGAGGGAAAACGAATGACCAAGAACCTATGGGCCGGCAGCGACCGTCTGAGCTCGCAGCTTGCTTTTCTGGTGGAAATCGACAAACTGAAATCGGTGCTTCGCAAAACGTACTTAATCGACAAGAGCCGCCGTGAAAATTCGGCCGAGCATAGCTGGCACGTCGCCCTGTGGTCGCTGTTGATGCTGGAGCATGCCGACGATTCGTCGCTGGAGCTGAACCGCGTCATCCGTATGCTGCTGCTGCACGATCTGGTGGAGATCGACGCGGGCGATACGTTCGCTTACGATACGCAGGGCTACGAGGACAAGGAGGAACGCGAAAAAGCGGCGGCGGACAGGCTCTTCGGCCTGCTGCCGGACGATCAGCGGGAGGAATGGATGGCGCTGTGGCGGGAGTTCGAGGAGGAAGAGACCGCGGAGGCGAAGTACGCTTCGGCGCTCGACCGGCTGCAGCCGGTGGTCCATAACTATTATACCGGCGGCGTAAGCTGGCGCGAAAACCGAATCGTGCGCTCGCAGGTGCTGAAGCGGCTGGAGCCCGTTCGGCAGGCTTCGGAGACGTTGTGGACGTTTGCGGGGGAAATTTTGCAGAAATCGATCGACCAGGGCATTCTGCTGGACGATGCGAGCGACGGGGAGGGCTGAGCGTGCCGCGATTGCCGGGGACGAGCGTGATGCTGCGGGAATACCGCAGGGACGATCTGCCGTGGATTCGGCAGTGGGTGAACGATCCGGAGATCGTCCGCCAGCTGTCCGACATTTTTCTGTACCCCCATGCGCAGGAAGCTACGGAAGCTTATCTGGAAGCGATGCTGGAGGGCGACTCGGACGCGCGAGGTTTCGTGATCGCCGATCTCGCCACGGAGGCGTATATCGGGCAGGTGAACCTGGACTCGATCGACTGGAAAAACCGCGTCGGCAAAATCGGCATCGTCATCGGATCGACGGAGCAGATGGGACGCGGCTTCGGCACAGAAGCGATGAAGCTGCTGGCCGACTTCGCGTTCCGCGAGCTGAACCTGAACCGGCTCGAGCTGGAGGTGTACGACTTTAACGAGCGGGCCATCCGTTGTTACGCGAGCTGCGGATTCGTGGAGGAAGGCCGGCTGCGCGAGCGCCTGTACCGGAACGGAAGGTACTGCGACATTGTGCAGATGGGACTGCTGAAATCCGACTGGAAACAAGCGGCGGGGCGGAATTAACGGCCTGTGGGACCGTTAAGTGGCGGCAAACGTGGTGGAATGGTGGATTAACGGTCTGCGGGACCGTTAAGTGGCGGTAAACGTGGGAGAATGGTGGATTAACGGTCTGTGGGACCGTTAAGTGGCGGCAAACGTGGGAGAATGGTGGATTAACGGTCTGTGGGACCGTTAAGTGGCGGCAACGTGGGGAAATGGTGGATTAACGGTCTGCCGGACCGTTAATCGGTGACGAGGTGGGGGGAGTAAGTTATGAATTTGGAGCTTCGGCCGGTTGCGCGTTCGCCGCTCAGGCTTAAGGTCGGCAAGTGGGTTTATGTGACGCGCCGGTATGCGGAATGGATGTTCGGAGGGGTCAGATTCGCGAACAGGAGAAGCGCGGAGCCGCTGCCGTGCGTCGCCGCGCAGCACCGAACCCCGCTCATGCGGAAGCTCGCCAACGCCGACATGCGGCTGCAGATCAACAAGGTTGTAAACTTGAAAGCGGCGGTGCCTCGACTGGACGGGCTGCTGCTGCATCCGGGAGAGACGCTGTCCTATTGGCGTTCGATCGGCAAACCGACGCGGCGCAAAGGTTACGTGGACGGAATGGTGCTGTTCTGCGGCCAGGTGCGGACGGGGCTGGCCGGGGGGCTGTGCCAGCTGTCCAACCTCATTTACTGGATGACGCTGCATACGGAGCTGACCGTGACCGAGCGGCATCGGCACAGCTACGACGTGTTTCCCGACGCATCGCGGACCCAGCCGTTCGGGAGCGGCGCCACGTGCTCTTATAATTATTTGGATTTGCGGATTACGAATCGCACTTCGTCGGTCTACCAGCTTCGCTTAAGAATGGATGACGAGTATTTGTACGGAGCATGGCATGCGGAACAGCCTTCGCGCTACCGTTACGAGGTGCGGGAGAGGAATCACCGCATCACGCTGGAGCCTTGGGGCGGCTATGTCCGGAACAACGAGCTGTACCGCGACGTCTATACGGCCGACGGGGAATGGCTGACGGAGGAAGCGATCGCCGAAAACCATGCGCTGATGATGTACTCGCCGCTGCTGCACGAGCCTTCAAGCGGAGCCTCGGACGCGGCGGAATGAATCGTAACGTGCAATCCGAGTGCAGTGAGCCGGGACGAACCGGAACGGGCGGTGCGGAGTCATCGCGAAGCGGTAAAGAGCGGAACGGGCTGAACGGAGCGAGACCGGGCGGAAAAGAGAGCGGGCTGCTCGTCAATCGGGGAAGCCCGCCGCTAAGGCTCATTATGAAAACGCAGGAAAGTAGGAAAAGGCTTGTCATTCGACGCAATTTTGCACCGTTATTTTCCGGAAGGACGTTGGGAAATCGAGCAGGGGCACTCGGGCTGGAACAATACGACGCGATTCGTGCGCGCGGACGGACGCAGATGGGTGCTGAGAATTTACGAGACGCATAAGGACGAGGAGAAAATCCGCTTCGAGCATCGCTTGCTGGAGAAACTTAATGAGGTTAACCTTTCCTTCCGGGTGCCTAAGCCGGCGGCGTGCGAAGACGGGAGCACGATCGTTCGGCTGGAGGATGGCACCGGAAGGCTGGCCTGTTTGTTCGCCTATATCGACGGAGATCGTCCCGAGGAGGGAGCGGTCGGAGCCGCGGAAAGCTTGGGAGAAACGACCCGAGAGCTTGTACATGCGCTGGCCGCGTTGGAGCTGCTCGATGCTCCCGCTTACGCTCCCTATTACGAGATGGAAGCCTCATACCCTTGGTGCACGCCGGACAAGGTGGCGAGCTTCTGCGCGGAACCGCCCGCGGGGCTGGAGGAGGAAGCGTCCGCGCTGCGGTTGATCGCAGAGGAACTGGACGGATTCCGGGCGTATGCGCCCCGCTTCCGCCAGCTGCCGCACCAACTGATTCACGGAGATATCAATTTCTCGAACTGCCTTGTATCTGCGGATAAGAGCGGACGGATCGGGGCCGTGCTCGATTTCGAGTTTTGCACCCGGGATCTTCGGGCGATGGAAATCGCCGTTGTCCTATCCGGTTTTCTGGGCGCGGACAGCGGAGCGTACACGATCGAAGCGTTCCTGCGCGGCGCGGGCAGACGGCTGCGGCTCAGCCGGGAAGAAGCGGAGGCGATTCCGGGCTTGATCCGGCTGCGGACGCTCGACGTGTTTCTGCACTTCCTGAACCGATATTTCGACGGCGTGGACGGCGTTGCGGTGTTGAAGGAGCAGACGGCTTCGGCAGCGCGCAATTTGATTCGGCTGAACGGAGAGAACGGATGGCTGACGGACAGGGTTGAAAAATATTTAATGCAATAAAATACTTGCTGGACGGATACAGATTGCGACTGAGGAGAAGGAGGCGCCCGAATGTACCTGGTTACGGCGGAGGAGATGCGCAGAATCGATCGGTACGCGATCGAGACAATCGGAATTCCTGCAATGGCGCTGATGGAGAATGCGGGAAGGGCCGTGGCCGACGAAGTGGAGAAGCGGCAAGCGAAGACGGCCGCACCCGGCGGCCGACCGCCGAGATGGCTTGTGCTGGCCGGCAAAGGAAACAACGGCGGCGACGGTCTCGTCTGTGCGCGGCACCTGGCCGACCGCGGTTACGAGGTGCGTATCGTTTATGCGGTTCCGCCGGACACGCTGACCGGAGAAGCGGCGCTGCAGCGCGACATCGCGCTGCGCATCGGGCTGGCGCAGGAAGCGTACTCCCCCGGAGCGATCGATTGGGAGCGCTGGGACGGTATCGTCGACGCGCTGCTGGGCACGGGAACCTCGGGGGCGCCGCGCGAGCCGATGGCTTCGTTGATCCGTGAGGCGAACGGCAGCAAGCGGCCGATCGTGGCGATCGACGTGCCGAGCGGGCTCGACTCCGATACGGGAGCTGTGGCGGAGCCGTGCATCCGGGCCAGCGTCACGGTGGCGCTGGCTCTGCCGAAGATCGGCTTGCTGGCCTATCCCGGAGCGGACGCCGCGGGGGAGGTAGTCGTCCGCGCGATCGGCATTCCGGAGGCGGCGGTCCGCTCGGAGAATGTGCGTACTTTCGTGCTCGCCAAGGCATCGCTGAGAGACCGCTTCGACGTGACGCTGCCGCTTGCCCGAAAGGCGAACTCGCACAAAGGCACGTACGGCCATGCGCTGATCGTGGCGGGCTCGCGCGGCATGAGCGGCGCCGGATTGCTGTGCACCCGGGCGGCTCTGCGGGCCGGCTGCGGTCTGGTCACCTGGGCGGTTCCGGAGGCCATGGCCGCCTCGCTGACGGGAAGCGTTCCCGAGGCGATGCTCTTCGGTGCGGCCGACGCCGGGCTCGGGGAATGGCGCGGAACGAGCGCCGGGGAGGTGGCCGCGAAGGCGGCGGGCAAGCAGGCCGTCGTCGCGGGACCGGGCCTGGGCCGCTGGCCGGGGGACACGCAGTGGCTGCACAAGCTGTGGCACGGCGTGGATGCGCCGCTTGTTCTGGACGCGGATGCGCTGAATATGGTTGCCGAAGCGATCGCTTCCGGCGAATTCGCGGTGTGGGGGCCGCGCAAGGCGGAGACGATCGTCACGCCGCATCCGGGAGAGATGGCGAGGCTGTGCGGCGAATCCGTTGCCGAGATCGAGCGGGATCGTCTCGGCGCGGCTCGGGGGCTTGCGGCGCGATACGGGCTGCACGTCGTGCTGAAAGGCGCGCGCACCGTCGTCGCTTCGCCGAACGGGACCGCCTGGGTGAATACGACGGGCAATGCCGGCATGGCGACCGGCGGCGCGGGCGACGTGCTCGCGGGGATCGTCGGCAGCTTGCTGGCCCAGGGGTTCGAAGCCGAGAAAGCCGCCGCGGTCGGGGTTTACTGGCACGGCGCGGCCGGCGACCTGGCCGCGGCGGGCCGCAGCTCGATCGGCTCGCTGCTCGCGGGCGATATCGTCGAGGCCCTGTAAGGTGAGCTTGCGGACGGTGCGCTTGTCGCGAGAGAGGCCTTGGCCGACGCGGGACTGCCTACGCCCGTCCAAGGCATGCGTCAAATAGATTTACATTTCTAGAAAAATAGATATACTAAGCTCATGGATACTTTATCGATCATCAAGGCGCTTTCGAACGAGACGAGAATTCGCATATTGGAGTGGTTGAAAGAGCCTGAACGGCATTTCGGCCCGCAAAGCCATATGCCCGCGGACTGCGATTTCCAGGGAGGGATATGCGTAGGGGCAATCGCGGACAAATCCGGACTCGCTCAATCGGTCATATCGGGCTACCTTGTGAAAATGCAGCGGGCCGGGCTGCTGGAATCCAGGCGGCACTGTCAATGGACGTATTATCGGCGCGACGAAGACGGCATCAGGCAGTTTATCGCACAGCTTCAAGATCGTCTTTAGGCGCGTTATTCCCGTTTTGGTGTATATCTATATTTATATATATACAGATTAAGTAAATTGGAGGTAGTGGAATGAGTAAAAAAGTCGATGGTCCGCTGACGCAGGCGGCAGAAGCGTTGTTTAAGCCTTTCGCGTCGGAAAAGCTGCAATTGTCCAATCGGGTCGTCATGGCCCCGATGACCCGGGCTCATTCGCCGAATGGAGTGCCCGGAGCGGATGTGGCGGCTTATTACCGGCGCAGGGCGGAAAACGGGGTGGGGTTGATCGTCACCGAAGGCACGATTATCGACCATCCGGCCGGGACGGGCAATCCCAGCGTTCCGTCGTTCCACGGCGAAGCGCCGCTGGAAGGCTGGGCCCGGGTCGTCGCCGGGGTGCACGAAGCCGGCGGCAAAATCGTGCCGCAGCTCTGGCATGTCGGCATGACGCGCCCGAACGGATCTCTGCCGAATCCCGAAGCGCCGTCGGTCGGCCCTTCCGGTCTGGGGCTCGACGGGCAGAAAATCAACGAGCCGTTGTCGGTCGAAGAGATCGAATCGATCGTGGAGGCGTTCGGACGAGCGGCTGCGGAAGCCAAGCGCATCGGGTTCGACGGCATCGAGCTGCACGGCGCGCACGGCTATTTGATCGACCAGTTTTTCTGGGAGCAGACGAACCTCCGCGACGACTTGTACGGCGGCGATCTCGTCTCCCGCACGAAGTTCGCGGCCGATATCGTTAAAGCATGCAGAAGCGCGGTAGGCGAAGATTTTCCGATCATTCTGCGTATTTCCCAATGGAAGTCCGGGTTTTACGAGGCCAAGCTGGCCAAGACGCCGGAGGAGCTGCGGCAGTTTCTGACGCCGCTTGTCGAAGCCGGGGTCGATATTTTCCACTGCTCGACGCGCCGCTTCTGGGAGCCGGAGTTCGCGGGATCGGACTTGAACTTGGCCGGATGGGTGAAGAAGCTGACCGGCAAGCCGACGATCACGGTCGGCTCGGTCGGCCTGGACGGCGAATTCAACGGAGCGTTCCGCGGTCAAAGCTCGAATGTAACGGAGATCGGCGGGCTGCTGGAGCGACTGGAGCGCGAGGAGTTCGATCTCGTCGCCGTCGGCCGCTCGCTGCTGGCCGATCCGTCGTGGGCGGCGAAGGTCCGCGACGGCCGGTTCGACGAGCTGCAGCCGTTTAAGGCGGAAGCTCTTCAGACGCTGTTCTGAGTCAACGAATCCATCAGGAAATGGCGGTGCAGAGATCCTGCGCCGCCATTTTTTCTAGACCTGCTTTAATCTGCCGCCCCATTTGGTAGCCCATCGATCCATTTCTCCCAATACGGCGCGAAAATCGTTGCCGCTCTCCGTAAGCGAGTATTCCACCGTGACCGGAACGGTAGGGAACACTTCCCTATGCACGACGCCGGCTCTCTCCAGCAAGCGCAGCGTGTCGGTCAAAGACTGGGTGTTGATCACCTTCGTATTTCGCTGCAGCTGCTTGAACCGGAGCGGACCGGCGGTCAATTCGGCCAAGACGGGAAACGCCCACTTGGAGCCGAGAATCATCAACGCGTTGCAGATGCTCGGGAAAGGAGGGGAGACTTCGGCGGAGTTGGCGGGTTCCAAAGCTTCATCGGACAAATTCGCTCACCCACTTACAAATTGTTGGTTGATCAAATAGATTGGATTACATCAAACTTATTTGCCTTCTTACATTATGATAGCGCCGGCTCTATACTGTCAATTAACGGATCCGTTAGTCGACAAAACCGAGCAATCGAAAGGGTGTTATCGATGAAAAATACAGGCATACTGCTGCTGGCGGCGGGTGCTTTCGTGGCGGGAACGGCCGAGTTGGTCGTCGGCGGGGTTTTGAAGCCGATCGGGGACGATCTGGGCGTATCCATCGCCTTGGCGGGCCAGTTGATTACGGCGTTTTCGCTGGCGTTCGCGATCGGCACGCCGATCGTCGTCGCGCTAACGTCGCGCATTGGACGCAAAACGCTGCTCCTCTATTCGTTAGCCGTGTTCGCGCTCGGAAACCTCATTACGTTCTTCAGCTCGGACTTCGGCATAATCTTGATATCCAGGGCGATCGTCGGCTTGGCATCGGGCGTCTTCACCGTCGTCGCGTTCAGTTCGGCCGCGAAGTTGACGGAGCCCTCGCAGATCGGCAGAGCGGTCGGGACGGTGGTGCTGGGGGTCAGCGTCTCGATGGTGATCGGCATTCCGCTCGGCATCGCGCTGGCGGATTGGCGGAGCTGGCGTATTATCGTCGCGGGTCTGGCCCTACTGGCGGCGGGCGTTCTGCTGCTTATCGCCAAATATTTTCCGTCCGTCGCAGGGGATGCTCCGATTCCTTTTACCCGCCAGTTCTCCGTGTTGAAGTCGCCGACGCTGGCGGCGGGATTCGCCTTCTCCTTCTTCTTCAGCACGAGCAGCTCAACGATGAACAGCTACGTTACGCCGTACCTGCAAAACATCGTTCGCCTGAACACGACGGAGCTCGGATACATGATGCTGGCGTTGGGCGCGTTCAGCGTCATCGGCTCGCGAGCGGGAGGCGCATGGACGGATCGCTGGGGCACGAAGCGGCTGCTCCTGGGCGGCCTCGGGGCGCTGGCCGCAACGCTGGCCCTGCTGCCCCCGTTGGGAGGGGCAGCCGTTCCGGCGCTGGCCGTTCTGCTGCTCTGGATGTTCTCGATGGCGCTCGTCATTCCCGCGACCCAGACGTACTTCATCCGGCAAGCGCCCGACCGCTCCAATCTCGTGCTCGGCCTGAATACGTCGATCCTTCATCTTGGCGTCGCCGCCGGGGCGGGGATCGGAGGCTTTGCCGCGGAGGCGGCCGCTTCGGTCCGGTATCATCCCTGGCTTGCGAGCGCCGCCGCGGTACTGAGCTTGATCATGGCTGCCGTTTCGATGAACCGCGGTCAAGCGATCGAGAGGACCGGGAAGAACATCGCGACCTCCAAATCACGTTAAGCCGCCGCCGCTTGCCGGTTTCTGGAACGGAGATACGTCAATCCGCATAGAATCGAGGCGGCGGCAACGACGGCTAATCCCCAGTAGATATTGCCGAAGGCATGCGGCAGCGTGTACGCCTTCTGCCAGCCGAGGGCGCTCGCCGTTACGGCCACGCCGAAAGCCCCGCTGAAAAATTGCAGCAGCTGGAACAGCCCCATGCCCGAGCCGATCTGCTTCGGCTCCAGGATTCGGGACATCTCGTTGGAAATGCTGCTCGTCAGGAACGTGAAGCCGACGCTGAGAATCATATAGGCGAACAGCAGGGCGACGTAGCCAGCGCCGACGAATAAAGCGAACAGAATGACCGAGAGCAGCAGGGCGAAGGGGGCATAACGAATAATCGCGTCGTTGCCCTTCAGATCGATGACGCTGCCGACCTTTCTCGAGACGAGCAGCGAAAGCAGCGATCCCGGGAAAATGACCAGTCCCGCTCCGATGGCGCTTAATTCGTAATGGCGCACGAGAATTTGGGGCAGCAGGTACAGCGTCGCGAAGCTGCATAAGTAGCCCGCGATACCGACCGCTCCAAGCATGAGGTAGGTGCGATTGCGGAACAGCGAGGGAGCGACGAAGGGTTCGGCCGCCGTCCTGATTCGGACGACGAACAACAGAAGCGCCGCCGCTCCGGCCGCAAGCGCGATCCAGGACGAGCTGGTCAGGAAGAGCAGCAGCCCGGTCGTCCCGATGGCGGCGAAGAGGGCCCCCGCAAGGTCGAAGGAGCCTTTCCGCGCCTTCTCCGCGGGAATAAGCGCCGCGAAGAAAGGCAAGAGCAGCAGCGTGATCGCGGTGACGACGAACAAGTAGTGCCAGCCCAAATATTCGACGACCGCGCCGCCCGCGACCGGGCCGAGGCCAAGGCCGAGCGAGACCGCCGACATAATGGCGGCCATCGCTTTGCCGCGGCGCTCGATCGGCACGTATCGCGAGATCAACACGAGCGACAAGGAAGGAATCGCGCCGGCACCCGAGGCTTGCACCAGCCGCACGAGGCTGATCGAAAGCTACCGGAAGCCGGATAACAAAAAAGAGATCTATTTTGCGCTTACCGAGCAGGGAAAAGCCGTTTATCAAATCCATGAGGAGCTGCACCAAGAGTTCCGAGAGCGGGATAAAGCGGTATTCGAGCACGTCACCGAGGAACAATTCGACGGCATGCTTCGTTTCATGGAAAAGTACAGCCGGCATTTGGACGAAGAAATCAAGCGACAGGGGGTTAGTCCTGCCGAAGACCGCCAGTGAACTTGAATTGAATTGTGAAAATGAACCTTGGCAGCCGAGCTCTACGGAGATCAGGCTGTTTTTTTACGATCTCAATTTTGTTGACAAGGAAACAATGTCGCGATAAGATAAGTTATGTTTCCAAGGAATCAAAAATACGACTTCTGAGAGGAGAACGCGATGATAGCAGCAAAAGTAAAGCAGCCTGGATTGCCGAAGGAAATCCTTCTGGCCGCCTGGGCGATTGCGCTGGGAGCCATTGCTCCCATGCTGGATTCGACGATGGTGAACATCGCCATCGACAAACTGACCCAGGATTTCGACACCTCGTTAAATACGATTCAATGGTCGATCACAGGTTATGTACTGGCCCTGGCAATAGCGGTTCCCGTGTCCGGATGGCTGATGAACAAGTTTAACGGAAAGAAGGTTTTCATCGGGGCGGTCGTTGCCTTTGGCGTGATTTCGGTGTTCGTGGGAGTGAGCTGGAATATTTCGAGCTTTATCTTTTTCCGGTTGCTGCAAGGCTTCAGCGCCGGTATTATTACGCCGCTTATGTCGACGCTGTTGGTGAAAACGGCCGGTCAAGAAAATTTGGGGAGAGTGATGGCCATCGTCAGCACCCCGATGATCTTCGGACCGATCCTGGGCCCCGTAATCGGAGGTTTCATCGTTCATGGCGCGTCATGGCACTGGATTTTCTTCATCAACGTCTTTATCGTTCTGATTGCCGCGCCGCTTATGATGAAGAAGATTCCCGACTTTGAACCGTTCAACAAGGACAGCAAGCTCGATGTTTTCGGCATTATCAACTTATCCTTAATAAGCGCGTCGCTGATTTACGGCATTACGCAGGCGGCGGATCATGCCTCATTTTCCAATCGTGCAACCTTACTGTGGGTGGGCATCGGTCTCGTTTTGGTCGCAGTTTATCTCGTCTATAATCGGATGAGGAAAAATCAAACCGTACTGCCCGTGACTTTGTTTACGCACAAGAGCTTCTCGACGGCAAGCATTGGATTGTTCTTGGCGAACATCTCTATCATGGGGCCGATGCTGATCCTGCCGCTGTTTTTCCAAAACTTTCGTCATTTTACGGCTATCGAAGCGGCGCTTGCCTTAATTCCTCAAGGAATCGGAATGCTCGTGACCAGGCCGTTGATCGGCAAAATGATTGACCGAATCGGCGCGAAATACGTAGTTATGGTCAGTCTGGCTCTTTCGCTGATCGGATCTATTCCGCTGATTTTTATCACCGCTCAAACGAGCATGATCTGGATTTCCATAATTTTGTTCATCCGGGGCACCAGCTTCGGCGGGATTATTCTTCCGCTGACAAGCGAAGCTTATCTGGGACTGGGCGACAAACAGCTTCCGGAGGCGGGGGTCGGAATCAATATGATCGAAAACATCGGTTCAAGCTTCGGTTCCGCCGTTATCGCAACCGTGGTCGCCACCGTCGCACAGGGGCTGCAGCCCGAGATTATTAATGACATTAAGGGTTATCATGGAGGCTTCCTGGTTTCAGTCATTGTTCTTGTCGC
Organism: Cohnella cellulosilytica; assembly: GCF_042431195.1. Taxonomy (NCBI): domain Bacteria; kingdom Bacillati; phylum Bacillota; class Bacilli; order Caryophanales; family Paenibacillaceae; genus Cohnella; species Cohnella cellulosilytica. The sequence continues at coordinate 259,381 of NZ_JBHMDN010000008.1, read as the reverse complement.
CATCTTCATTCCGGGTCTATTTCTCACTCATAAAAAGAAGGTTTAATAACCATCTGGCTTATTGTTTAGGCGGCAGTTTGGGTTTCCGCGAACGGCGAGCGGATTTGTCTGATATAATGGAGGGGTGAATTTGTAAATATTTCATTCGGAGGGATTAAACTGAAGCCTTCTGCCAAATATATTTTAACTGCCGTATTGATTGTGGCAGCCGTCTTGATCGTGCAGCGCTATTTTTTTCAACAGAAGCTTACCGATCAAGTTGCACTTAATGAGGGCGTTGCGCTCACCAAGGAATTCAGCGTGAAGTCCACGACTGAAAATCAAAACTCATCGGTTAAAGGAACGATCCTGGTATGGGGCGACAAAGACAAAGGAATCGCCGATCATATGCGGATCACAGCGTCGTATGAGATCGATCCGGAGGATTTTGCCGGTTTGACTTTTTACATCCCGAAGAAATGGTATATTTCCAATCTGTTAAGCAGTACACCTGAGGGTCAAGAGACAGATTTGAAGCCGCGTGCTTTTGAAAGAGATAGTGTTATTGACGAATGGCGAAATAGAGTTGAAATTGGTTTCAATCCTTCATTTAAACCTGTGGGCGGAGGAACGGGAACGGTCATGTTCGATTTAGTTGCCGATCGCAAAGCCATATTGCCTGAGGAAACCTTCAACCTATTGGTTACGATAGGCTCTGACATGAAATATGGCGTTCGGTCGGTAGGCGTCGGTTTTATCAAAATTCCGATCTCGGTGAAGGCCGAGTGAGCGGAAATGAAGCAGGATAAAGAGGACCTGCACGCATGTCCTGGTTCGAGGAGAGACCCATGTAATTGTACATGGGCCTAAGCAGCTCGCTATTTTTTAACCACTGGCACCCAGAATTCGCCGTAGAAAGTGCCGTCGCCGTTATCTATGCGATAAGTCGCGTTTGGACCGCCGATGTAGGCATAATCGGTGACTTGTCCCAACACTTCGCCGAAAGCACGGTAAGTCAGCTGATCGAACAAGGCTTCCTTGTCGCCCGTGCCTGCGACGACAATGTACTCGCTATCCGGAAACTCAATGATGCGCGTTGCGTCATTCACGGATTTTCTTGTTTCTACCGCAAAATAATTCCACGGTTTGCCTTGATAAACCTCGTTAACCGACCATTCGCGATCGTCCTTTGCGGCGTCTTTGAGCTTATCGTAACGCCCGTCAGATTTGAGTCCGTTCCAAAACTCGGCTTTTTCTTTTTGCACGGATGGAAAGTCCTGAAAATTCGACCGGATTGAAAAGCCATAAGCGGTCAATGTGAAGGAGGGTTTGTGTTCAAGTGTGTAATCTGCCATTGTGAGCGCTCCTTTGATTAGCCTTCGACTTTTTTTACGCGCAGCCACATTTCACCGTAGAATTCACCGTTTTCAGCTGCTTTGACAAAGGTCGAGTTACCAGGACCAACGTATTTGTAGTCCGTGATTTCTTGCAGCAAGCCGCCGAAAACTTTGCCTGTGATTTCGTCGGCAAGGCGATCCTTGTCAGCGCCTGTGCCGGACACGACGAGGTAATCGCCGGCAAGGAAATCGAGGACGGCCGCGCCTTCCACGTCAAACTCGCCCATTACGCCGAAGCCGCGCCAAGCCTTGCCGTCGATGACGTAGTTGATTTGATATTCTTGCCCGTCGGCGAGCGCGAGCAGCTCGGCAAGCTTGCCGTTTTCGGTGATTTCCGCTTTTTTCGCTGCAGTTTTTGCGGCATTGCCTGCCCAGTCGTTGAAGTCTTCGAATGAAACGCCGAAACCGGTCATTTTGTAGCTTTCCGAGATCGTTTGGATCGAGTAGTTAGACATTTTGTTTTCTCCTTTGGGGATTTATTTTTACAAGACTGATTCTATTGGCTGAATGTATCAAAAAATGATACTTTTTATTGGGAATTCAAAAAGTAAAGTTTCGTTTGGCTTCATTCTTGATACAATAGAAGCATGAAGAAAACAGAACGAGTGAACCTGGTCATGCGCTTCATCAATAACCGCGCGCATTTTACGATTGCCGAAATTCAGCGGGAGTTCAAGATTTCCCGCGCGACGGCGATCCGCGACATTAACGAGATTCAGGCGATGGGCTTTCCTCTGACGACCGAGCTTGGGCGGGGCGGGGGCTACAATGTCCTGCCCAATCAGTATCTGCCAGCCGTCCGCTTCACGCCGGAAGAGCTAAAGGCGATTTTTATCAGCTTTATCGCTTCGAAAAATTCGCAGCTGCCTTATCTGCAAAATCGTCGCTCAATCACTGAAAAACTCATCGGCATCGCATCGCAATCCCAGCAAGACGAGCTGATCGAGCTGAATAATATTCTGCTTTTTGAAAATACAAATCCGGCAAATCCGCACCTTCTGGAGCTTGATGATGCGGCGCCCGAGGAGCTGAACCAGCTGATTACGCTTGCTGTAAGGGATAAGCATTTGCGCTTGACCTATGAGCTGAGTCCGGGCTGGCCGCAGTTGATGGACGTTTATTTGCTGCATACGTTTAACTCGAACGCCCAGTGGCTGGTCGAGGTTTATGATTTTGATACGGATGAGTTTCGTTATTTACCTGTCGAGATGCTGCGGGATTCGGCAATTTCCGAGCAGGAGATGAAATTGTCCGAGCAAGAGATTCTAAACAAAAAACGGCTTGTCGCACGCGAGGCGAATCTTGTTGTGAAGCTTGATGCGACGGGGATTCTGCGCTTTAAGCGTATGCATCCGCCGGGGATTATTTTGTCCTTAACCGGAATGTTTCAGTCGAGCGGGATTTTTAATGTGCAGTTGGATGTGACCGATGAGGAGACGCTGGCGTATTACGCGGATTGGCTTTTATTTCTGGGAAGAGGGGTCAAGTTTGAACGGATCCCCAATGAGCTTCGCGTGATTTTGCAAGAGCGTCTAGGGGCTATGCCGGCATTTTAGCAAATTTACAACTATGAGTGAAACGATCATAAGACTATTTCACAAAACCCGTATTTTATACATATGTCACTAAGCTGCGGGGGTATAACCTGCTTCGTTGAGACCTTGCCTTGTTCTTTGGCTTATCAGGCAACAGGCAACCCCCCCTTAGTAAAAGATGATTTAATAGTCGGTTTGGTTGAAAAGTAGTTCTCTCGTTTTTTTTAGAATCTCAGAACTGGTATTTACAAGATGGCTATTTGCGTAGTATCCGTATTTCTTAGAACCTACAATATAGTTGTGAAGCGAATCAACGGTACTACTGCGAGAATAATCCTTTAGTAGATCTATAATATTGAAGTGCTGAGTCGAGTCCTCCAAATATTCCAGATCGTCGATAGTTAATATAGTTAAAGAATATATGTTCAATAATCCCTCTCGATTAATTTGTCCGATATCTTGTTCGATCAATATTTGAAACTCCTCACGTAACAGTTCAATCGTTAATGGTGCATCCAATAAACTATCATGGCCTACTAATACTGGTATTATCTCTTGGATTTCATTAAAATCTTTGGCTAATACATCATTATTTTTCTTCAGGATATGTTTTATTGTTCGGCTTAACTGGCCTACTCCTTTAACTTTCTCAATACCATTTTTTTTGGTTGAACTGTACTTCATCCTTAGTTCTTCTGCATAGGAAACACCATCCAAGTTAATCTCTGATTCTCTAAGAAAGGAGGACTTCATTTCTAATATTACAGCTGTTTTCTCTCGAAGTATTGCTGCATCGATTTGAAGAAGCGTTTGGCCATCACGTCGCAGATATTCTTTTTGTCTTATTAGATTGTTCTCTCGTGTGGTTGTTGAGTACATTCTCTTTAATATGTCACAACAATAATCCTCGAATGCATTACCAAATGCTGAAAAAATCTCATTGTGGTTAAAAGAATTCAAACGGATGAGTTGGAATATAGGACTTACCAGAACGCGCTCATGAAAAAAAACAGGATCTAATATTACAGATCTGCCGTCAGGTTTGGAATAAATGGGCTTATTTCTTAGTGATAATGTATTAAGAGGACCTACAGTAATTTCGGTAACTTCAGCATCACTTTTTTCATTCCAAAGACTACCATAAAGTTCATCCAATGATTGTGATTCCATTTTAACAAATTTATCAATTTGCTCTGGAATTAAAGTAGTATCACCTACCGTGTTTATATCAAAAACAATTCGGTTTACTAAGGGGTCCATAAAACTGACTGCAAAGGCTGAAAAGCAAATCATGTATTCTTCAAAAGTCATTTGTGTATCTCGCATAAAATCGTCATGAAAAGTAGGAAAGTGTTTACTAAAATACTTCTTATAGAAATTCCATCCTCTGCCGAATGTAATAAATAACTCAGGTGCATGTTTCCCTGCCTCTAACGCTCTTCTGAATGGGGCTCGTGCAAACTCCTTAGCGACAGAAATATCCTTTTCATCATCCAAAATGGATCCATACGTTTGATTACTCCATAGATCACTAGCAATAAGCGCACATTTAAAAAATATTACTCTGTTTTCTTCAATATCAAAAGTAACGCCATCATTGGGATGGTCATGGCAAAATAAAACTATCCATCGCATTAATTCTAATATTTGTCCGCGAAAAAAGAAGATAATTGGCTTTCTTTCTTTACTTAATTTTCTGGATATTTTTTTTAACCAATATTTTTCTTTCGATGAAGTTAACATGTCGAACAACTGCATCTGGACACTCTCGTTACCATTAGAACTTAGTGCTAAGTTAATCCTTGCACACCAGAACAATGCATCTGAGCAACTGAGCTGACTCACAAGCTCTCGAAGTTGATCAAGCCCGGGATGTAAATCTTTATACATCATGTCCACTGAAATGTAACTGTTAAATTGACTCATAAGATCCATCCATTTCTTTTTGATAAATTAATATCAGCTTATAGTTAATTATTCTCAACTTTGCCGCAAAAAAGTTTTTTTCACGTAATGCGGCTTAAAAGATGGTCGTTGGCGTTAAGCTAAAGTGCAGTTATGCTAACCAGAGTATCCCACCACGTATTCTTTACTACTTCTTACATAAATTCGATAATAATCATATTAAGACCTTTTATCTCCTTTATTCTGTTTCAACAAAAAAAGACCAGAAAATAATTGGCCCATGCGTATAATACGATATAAATTGACAACTCATATTGAATGCTTTTATTTCAAAGGCGATTTTGATGATTTATTAAAATTAAGAATACATTGCATTTTATACATATGTAATAAAACAACCCGAGCCAAATTAAATAATTCCCTATAATGATTGTTGTAAACTTCTGTTTATAACTCCCTACATTGTAAGCTCAAGAATCTCAGAAATTCTCTTATCAGTTAACACAATCACATTTTACTCCAAATGAGATTTTATTATTGTTTATCTACTACCCTGACAGCTATTTCATAAATAATCTTTGCACAATCGTAGGCCTCTTTATCCCAGTTAGTTCCAATTGAAGGATGATTAACGACAGGTGGACTATCATTATGATGATAAACTATATTACGCCATGTAAAAAGCTTCTCAAAAGTATGAAGTTGAGGCTGAAGTTCTGTCCATATCTCATGTAACAAACGACTGTTATTTTTTGCAATCTCGTCAAGATCATGTGTTTTTGGTAACCGAATATTATAATGAAACAGTATCGCTCGTAATGCGGATTCCGCGCATGATTGAGCCCATTTTATTACAGATGTTCTTTCGTGACCTTGCATATTTAAAAACTTCCAATCGTCACTTGCTCGACGTAAAGAGCTTCTTGCCAATCCATCAAAATCCAATCCTGTTCCCTCCTCTCACTGTGTGTTGACCAGTAGATGTTTGTTGCTTTGGCCCTACATATTTTAATTTCCATTGTCCCCTAAATTAATATTACAGTATTCGATAAAAAAATAAAGATCCCTTGTCTATACTTTTTTGGACATAACGAACTCATTACCAAGTTGTTTTTCAAAATTTACGCTTCCGAATTCATGAGACCGATGAATTCCCGGATCGGCTGTCGTCTATATAAACGAAGGGTATAATGAACACAAACTAATTTGACGAAGAGGTGTTTTGAAAATGGCATTAACGTCCGCATTCACGAGCTTCAACCTGCCTGTAAAAAACGTAGAACAATCGAAAGCCTTCTTCACCGGACTCGGATTCGAGCTCAACCCGCATTTCCCCGATAACGAGAGTTCGGCAGCCATCGTGATCGGCGACAACCTGCAGGTCATGCTGATCGATCAAGCCTTCTTTAATACGCTCACGGAGAGGGAATCTGTTGATACGAGCAAGTATGCGCAGATGACGATCGCCTTGGCCTTCGAGAGCCGGGAAAAGGTCGACGAAATCGTGAATACCGCGGTCTCCATGGGCGGGAAATTGCACGCTGAACCTGAATATCATGGGGTCATGTATCATTGGGGCTTCGTGGACTTGGATGGCCATCTGTGGGCCATTAACTGCATGAACGTGGATGCGGCACAAGGTTGAGGCTAACGGAGAGCACGCGCGTACTAAGGTTCAGAAAGAAAGACGCCGGGCATCTTCCCCGGCGTCTTCTTCGCGATGATTAGTTTTGTTCGGTATAGGCTTTGAAATTGTCCATGATCGCTTGCCAGCCTGCTTGCTGGAACTCGACGGGATTGGAGCTTTCCGCGTCGAACGTTTCAATGACCTTCGTCTCATTCCCTTGATCGACGAAAGTAATGTCCACTCTTCTTCCGTCTCCCATGGTGTAACCGATCGCTTCATGCCGATTCACGACATCGTAGACGCCGCCAAAATCAAAGCCCATGCTGCCATCCTTCGCTTCCATCCGTGTCAGAAACTTGCCGCCGACCCGCAGATCGTTTTCGGCTCTCGGCGCATGCCAGTCCTCGGACGCTTGATTCCACTTCGTGATGTGATCCGGCTCGGTCCAATAGCGCCATACCTTCTCGACAGGAGCTTGAATAACGGCTTGCACGGTTACTTTCGTCGGTTGATTCGTTTCCAATTTAAATAGACACCTCTCTCATGATATTCGTCGTTTGGTTATTCTCAATAATATAGACGTAAGTCAATGACGAAATTCATCGGTCAATTCGTTCAGGCAGCCCAAATCGCGAAAATAATGGCGTATGAATGAAGTTTTGAACATGCAGAATTTGATTTTCTTTGGTTTCGATGACGTGGATGCCCCAGGGTACCAGGCCAGAGCCCTCTTTGTCCGGCATATACTGGGCCAACGCCGGATAACCGCCATTCACCGTAATGGGCACAAATCGCGAACCTTCGCAATGCCAGCGAGTAAGCGAATAAAAGGCGGACAAATCTTCCTTGCCGCGGATCCACATCTCGAAGGGCGGCATCGACATGCAGCCTTCCTCGTGGAACAACGCGACGAGCGCAGCAATATCGAATTGCTCGAAGGCCTCCACATACCGGGACAGCAACTCCTGCTCCGGTTGAACATTCATGCTGCTGAGCTCATCCGAGCGAAGCTGCGCCCGGTCCATTGTCTCTCGAGCTCTTTGCAAGGCGCTGTTCACCGCTGCCGGCGACATCGCCAACGTTTCCGCGATCTGCTTGGAGGACCATTCAAATACATCCTTCAAAATGAGTACCGCGCGCTGCCGCGGAGGCAAGATCTGCAGGAGAGCGATGAAGCACAGTCGAAGGGTATCTCTGCGGACGAGCCGATCCTCCGGATTGCCCCCAAAGTCGGGAGACGGCCAGATCCAGGCAGACTCCGGCAGCGTGTCGCGCGGCTCTACGATGGCGACGGCCGGATCGAACAGGTCAACGGGAAGCGCGCGACGTTTGGATTGTCTCAGCTTATCCAGGCACAGGTTGGAGGCAATCCGATAGACCCAAGTTTTGAACGAGGAATCCTGTCTGAACGTGCTCCAGCTCTGCCAGACCCGAATACTCGTCTCCTGAACGGCATCATCCGCATCGTCCATGGAGCCTAGCATTCGGTAACAGAACGAGGTTAAGCCCGGCTTCAAGCTTGCAAATAATGGTTCGTCAAATGCTTTCTCGTTCATCGCGGCCTCCTTAGCTCAATGCTATTTGTTCGATATACTGCAACAAAAATGCTTTATCTTCGGGAAAGGAAAGTTCCAGTTCATTTAACTGCTCAGAGGTTTTCCAGCCGATTTCATAAATAAGACCATCGGGGTCATGAATTGTTGGTTCTCCGTCTAAAATCTCAACCTCGAAATAGGTTACGTGCACCAACCCACTTATTCAAAGAGCCCCCTCCATCATCAGCTTGACTTCAATAAGCATGTTATCAATATTTTAACTCGGATACACGTTTACCCGCTTTAAGATTCCATCGTCAAACAAAAATAAATTGCCGTTGCTATCCGCCGACATTTGCAGCTGATAGCGATCAAGCTTAAGTTTTTCGTCGCCGAACAGCTTCCAGTTGCTCGTCTCCGGAACTCCTAATATCCCCGGATTAAAGCTCGCCTTTCCGAGCTCCGCATAAGACTCCATTTCGCCATCCGGTGTAATGCGATGTACAACTTGGCGATCATCCAGCACATAAAAATAACCGAACGATGCCGCTGCTTGCAAGACGGAGTCCGAGTTAATGGCGGCTTGTACATGCTTAACCAATCCCGTTCCCGTCCACTTGAAAATCGTGCTGCTCTTTTTATCGAAAACATATAACTCTCCATCTTTCACGGTCGGGATCAACTGGGTTTTGTCCGACGTTGGAGAGCTGTTGACCAGTTCCAAGGCTTGACCCCTGTTTGCGGAATAAATCATTTTCGAATAAGGTTCGCCGTAATAAAATGTCTTGTTATCCAATGTGGTGAAAAAAGAATCTTCCAACTTAAAGAAACTTGAATTTTCCAGTTGGTAGGTAACCATTCTCACTTCAGGGGTTATCGAAAATACCGCAAGGCGCAGCTTGTCCGGATACATCGCCGCGCTTTCTCCCAGCAAATACAACGTATCCGTTGCGTCGTTGTAGACGAGTTTCTTCGGAACGAATTCTCCATAGCTAAAGTTGATTTTGTATTTGTCCCGAACGGAGTATTCGAAGTTAAACCGCTCATCAATGGATGCGACAACCGACAGTTTATCCGCAGAATTCGGGTCATACTTTTTAATTTGATAACCTTTGTTCGGTTCCCTATTCAGAATGTAGATTTGATTATCTTTAGCGGCGGCTATGCTTGTGTTTCCGTAGGAATACAGCCTGATCTTCTCCAAGCTTTTTAAGTTAATATAGTTGGCTGACAAATAATCCACGGTCAAATTTTCCATTCGCGGTCGGATGACCGGTGCTGACTCCTCAACCTCCTTATTATCCCCTGGCTGATCTTCGTCTATGGGCTCCGGCGTTTTTTTGATTTTCGGTGAAATCCGTATTTCTTTCGCGGCCGGATCGTACCGAAGATCAAGTCCCAGAGAATGGACAATAAATCTTAATGGAACCATCGTTGTCCCCTTAATGACAACGGGCGGTTGTTCCAAACGAACTGGCTTGCCTTGTACGAACGCCTCCGCTCGGCCAACCGTGATCTCAATCGTTACTCCTTCATAACTGAGCTTGATCTCATCCGATTTTCGTTCCAGATTCGCGCCGATCGCATCGCCTACGCTCCTCAAAGGTACAAAGGTATAGTTGTTTATCGTCGTAGGCGGAACTAGCAGAACGACTTTTTTCCCGTTTATCAAAGCGTTCGGATCGTTCATCTTGAATAAGGTCTCTCTTGTGTCGGACAGATCGTTTTCTTCTGCATGTGCCGATAGTGCCAGGACGAGGGCAAAACACATCAAAAACATCGCTGCAGGCAGCCATTTCTTAATTAACAATGTAAGTCCTCCTCAATTACGATGGGTGCCATCCCTCTGGCTGCCTCTGCTGCTGCTATTGTTCAAGCTTTCGCAATTATTGTATCATTCTGGAAGTCAGGGGTGAAGTGTCGGTGTTACGCTCTATACTCAACGCTTCTTCTCCTCCGAAGGAAAATGGCCGTAATACTTGAGGTAGGTTTTGGAAAAATGGCGTGCGCTAAAGTAGCCGACTGCTTCTGCGACGTCTTTGATCTTTTTACCGGACTCCCCCAGCAATTCCTTTGCTTTCAGCATGCGGATATGGGTCAAATACGCTTTAAAAGTCATTCCGGTGTCCCGGTGGAACAAGTGGCTCAAATAGTTGGGCGTCAGATTGAGACGATCGGCCGCTTGGGCGATGCCGATATCGTCCATGTAATGGGACTCGATATAGCGGATTGCCCGCCGTACCGCCGTTTCCCCGCTCTCCGCTTCCGGCTTCTGCGCTTCCAATCGAAGCTTGGCCTCGTCACGCAGCCTGCGGGCCCATTCGCCGAGCGGCCCCGTGGCAGGAAGCGCTATACCGGTCCTGGTGTTAAAATATCGGGCGAAGTTGGCGAAGAAGCCTGCCCCCGCCGAAGCCTCGCCGCTCGCCATCTCATATTCGAACGACAACGATTGCTTGAGCGCGTGTTCGTACATGCTCCCGGCGAAGGCGGCGGACAGCTTCTCGGCATAATCCACGGCGCGCAGCCGCCCATCATCTGCTGGCCACGGCCCTGAAGAAAGCGTCGACCAGTCGGAGCCGAATCCTTGCAGCGCCCGCCTTCCCGCTTGCCATCGGATCGATCCCGCACGCCGCAACCAGTGCTTCGGCTCCTCCGTCCCGGAACCGGAGGCGTCAAAAGAGGTAACGGCCGCTCCCCCATCGCGTCCCGCCAACTCCCGCATCACCCTCGCCGCATGTTCGACAAATTCAGTCTCCCGCTTCCCGCCTTCTCCGCAGCGACGATCAGCCTCCGGTTCGGACCGCCAGGTTGCAGCAACCCAAAACCCGTTGCCTTCGGGCGGAAGCGCTGTCGCCCAACCGTCGCGGGACACTGCCAACGCCTCCTCCCGCAATCGGGATTGCGCTCTGACCAGCAGCGCCATCAGCTGTTCCCTGGATCGAACGTCGTCCACGCAGATCCATCGGGCGACAAAACGATTCGGCGACAAGCCTGCTTCCATGAACGCCTTAGTCTCCAGGTCTGTCGGCCAATTGGAGGAAGGCACCTGCAGCAGCGGCGCCAGCGCCTGTTCGAACGCGGCCTGTCTCATCCGCCGTTCCGCGTTGATTTTGGGGGCCAGCTCGCGCAGCACCTCGGCAACGCTGTCCGGCTCGGGCGGTTTTAGCAAATAATGCGACGCTCCGAGCTGAAGCGCTTGACGGGCGTATTCAAATTCCGCATAACCCGTCAAGATGACCCATTGCGTGGCAGGAGAACGAAGCCGGGCCTGCCGGATGCCTTCCAACCCGTCCAGCTTCGGCATGCGGATGTCGACAAAAGCGATGTCCGGCTGCAGCCGCTCCGCCTGCTCCAGCAATTCCGCTCCGTTCGCCGCTTCCCCGATATCTTCGGAAGTTACCGGCAGATCAAGGAGCATGCTCTTCAACGTTTCCCGCGCCAAATATTCGTCATCGGCAATCAAAATATTCATGGTGCGCTCTCTCCTTCCGGTATTTCGATCGTAACGACGGTTCCTGCACCCGGACGGCTGGCGATCCGCAGCGACGCGCCCGGAAATGCAGCCTTCAGCCGGCTCTCCACATTGCGAATGCCGATCATTTCGCGATCCAGCGGCGTCGCTTCTTCGGGAGGCACATCGAAGCCGGCGCCGTCATCGGCGACGACGACAGCGATCATCCGGCGACCTTCGACCATGCGGAACGAGGCTTTCACGGACACCGTACCCGGCCGATCCAGCGGCTCGATACCGTGAATGACCGCGTTCTCGACAAGCGGCTGCAGCAGCAGCCGCGGTAATCGCACGGTTTCCAATGAAGGATCGCATGCAATGTCATATCGCAGCCGGTCTTGAAACCGCATCGACTGGAGCTCGCAATAACGGGCGGCGAAGTCGAACTCCTCCTTCAGCGTCGTCCAGTCGTCGCTGCGCAGCGTATAGCGCAGCAGCCCGTTCAGGGCGAAAATCGATTTCTCCAGCGTATCCCGAAAACCCAGCCGGTTCAGGCCGATGAAACCGTTCAGCGTATTGAACAGAAAATGAGGCTGGATTTGCGACTGAAGCGCCCGGTATTCGGCGTTTTTCTGCCGGATGACGGCGCGGTATTCGCGGTCGATCAAATCGCTGAGCTGCGACACCATATGGTTTAAGGCATGGCCGAGCTGGCTGATCTCGTCTTTGCCCAGTACGCGGTACACAGCCGTGAAATCGCCTTTCTGCACTTTCCGCATGACGCCGATCATTTCCTTGAACGGGCCCACAACGGACAGCGACAAGAAGAAAAACAGCAGCAATGCGACGCATGCGCCTCCTATCGCAAATAAAAAACCGGTCGAATAGACGAAGCGAGCCTTCGACTGCATCTCTGAATGGGAAAGCAGCACCTGGATCCGCCAGCCGGAGACGCCAATCGGCTCCGACACGACGGCATACGACCCGCCGTCGGCGCGCACGACGTCCGCTCGCTCCGCCAGGCTGGCGCGCAGCTCCGGCGACAGCGGACGGTTCGCGTACAGCAAGCCGCCGGACTCGTCCAGAATCGTCACGATGGACGAAACGCTGAATTTGGCATTTTCCAAAATCCGGTCGAACACCGCCGTATCGGCATCCGCCATGATGACGGCCAGCGGAATGGACAAGTCGGGGTCTTTGATGAGCCGCGCCACGGAAAACACCGTCGTCTTCGTGTCGTACGATTCGAAATAATCCTGTTCGTGACCGCTGATCAGCACCTCCATGCCGTCAGCGGCGACCGCCCGTTTGTACCAGCTTTGTGCGGCATAATCGTAGCCGGGCGTTTGCCTTAAACCGTTGCGGGCGGCGGCGTATGGCCGTCCGCCGAACGGAAGCAGCAGCGTGGACAATATTTCTTTTCGCGTATTTTGGAAATAATAGGGCATGTCGTGGCCGAGCGCGCGCTCGTTGCGCAGCTGCGTAATCCGATCGGGCGGCGGACCGCTGTTGTTGGCTTCCGACTTAAGCGCGGCCATTACGTCGGCATTCAAATAGGGTGCGATCGTCAGACGCTGCAAATCGTTCAAATACGTGTCGATGTTGCCCGATAACGCTTCGAGCGCGTTGTGGGTCAGCTTCTGGGTCTCCGCGTCGATATTTCTCTCATAAGCGTAGGAGATGGCCAACGTCATAAGCAAAGTCGGCAGCACGGTCGCTGCGACGAATAGCAGCACGAGCTTGGATCGCATAGAGTTAAGTCTTCTCATCGGGCGCTGCCCCTTCCGGAAGGGACAAGAGTCCCTGTCGTTTAATCTTTCCTTTCGATTCCGTTCGCATGCTACTTTCGCCGGCGTCGAATGCTTCTCCTTCCGCCTTATGGCCTCGGCAAGCCGGATCGTAGATATTGGCACCTGATCGTAGGTTTGCGTCATTGTTGTTATGGACGCTGTTCTATTATAGTTTAACTGCAAGCGCTTGCAGCAAAAATACGATAACGATCAATGGGGGTATTTCACATGTTCATGAAACGACCGGCCCTGCTGTCGGCCATGGCGCTGTCCGCCGTCCTGCTGCTCAACGCCTGCTCCGGCGGCGGGTCCGACAGCGCGTCCATGCAACCGTCGGCAAGCTCGTCCGGCTCTGCCGGCGGCGATCAGAAGCAAGTAAAGCTGTCTTTCTTTTCCACCGCGTCCGAAGATAGTCTCGTGCAGAATTACCGCAAAGTGCTGGATGCCTTCATGGAGGAAAATCCGAACATCAAGGTGGAGGTCACCTTTCCGGGAGCCGACTACGAGAACATAATGAAGGTCAAGATGGCTTCGAAGGACATACCCGATGTCTTTCAGACGCACGGTTGGGCGAAAGCGCGTTACGGCAGCTTCCTGGAAGACCTCCGCGACGAGCCGTGGGCGGAATTTGTCTCGCCGTCGATTAAAGACGTTGTCACCGACGAGGACGGCAAATTGTATGCGCTGCCGATTACCCAGCAAAAGTCCGGCATCAATTACAACGTCGACCTGCTGCAGGAATACGGCATAGCCGTTCCCACGACATGGGAGCAGTTCGTCGCGGCGTGCGAGACGATCCTTCAGAAAAGCGGAGGTCAGGTGACGCCGATCCATATCGGCGGCTCCGATAGCTGGCCGCTCGGAGTCTGGTATAACATGCTGGCGATTCCGTACTTGATCAGCCCGACCGACAACAGCGCGCCGCAATTGCTCGACGGTTCGTTCGATTGGCACAAGTGGGACTATCTGTCGGAACAGCTGCGGCTCTTCTATGAGAAAGGCTATTTGAACAAGGACGTACTGACGGCCAAGTATGTGGATTCCTCGCAGTTGATGGCGCAAGGCAAAATCGCGTTTACGCTGTACGGGTCCGGCATCGTGCCGGAGGTGCAGCGACTCAATCCCGATATTCATCTGAGCATGATGCCGATTCCGACCATGGTTGCCGGCGACAAGCCGGTGTGGACGGGAGGCGAAGGCGATACGGTGGGAATTTTCAAGGACTCTCCGAACAAGGACGCAGCCCGGAAGCTCCTCTCCTTCTTCGCCGAACCGGACAACGCGAAGACGATCAGCGGCAGTTCTCTTGAGCCGGGCTTGACCAACGTGCCGAGCGACATGAAGGACGCGTACACCGACCTCGGCGAAGAATTGCGCATTTTCCCGGTGTTCGACCGCGACTTCCTTCCGAACGGCATGTGGGACGTCATGTGCAAAAACGCCCAGGATCTGCTCGCCGGCGGTATCACGACAGCCGAATTCTCCTCCAATATGGCGCGGGAGTACGAACGTCTTCGCAATCAGCAGCAATCCAGTCAACAGCAATAGGATTAGGAAAGGAAGCGTCTGAGCTATGAAGCATGGACAAGCAAGAAGGGTCAATCTGCTGTATATCCCGGCCCTCTGTTTCCTGTTCGTCTTTATTCTTTACCCGTTCACGAGGGGCATCTTCTACTCGTTCACGAACTGGAACGGATACTCTGCGGAATACGGATGGGTCGGCTTCGAGCAGTATGCGGCCATGCTGTCGGACAAACGCATCGCGAAAGTGCTGGTTAACACGCTGATATACGGAATCGGCAGCACGCTGCTGCAAAACGTCATCGGTCTCGGGTACGCTCTGCTGCTTGATACGAAGCTGAGAGGCACGCGAGTTGTCCGTACGATCGTGTATATGCCGATCATCATCAGCAATCTTGTCATGGGCTATATTTGGTACTTCGTTCTGCGCTTTAACGGCGGCGCGGTTAACGATCTGCTCGGCGTGTTCGGCCTGGAGCCGATCAATTGGCTGGCCGACCGCCATCTGGCGGTCGCCGCCGTGGTGGCAGCCAATACGTTCCAATACGTGGGCGTGGCGATGATCCTGTATTTGTCGGGTCTGCAGAGCATTCCGCAGACGTATTACGAGGCTGCCGAACTGGACGGAGCCGGTGCCTGGCGCCGCTTCAGCGGACTGACGCTGCCGCTGCTGATGCCGTCCGTGACCATAAGCATGACGGTTAACATCATCGGCGGGTTGAACATCTTCGCCGTCATCGTCTCGCTGACGAACGGCGGACCCGGTTACAGTACGTCTTCCTTGTCCACGATGATGTACCAGCTTTATTTTGCCGAGCAAAACGCCGGCTACGCGGCAGCCTTGGGCAATCTGATGTTTGTTCTGGCCGCGGCGTTCGGACTGGCTACCCTATGGCTTCTGCGCCGGAAAGAGGTGGAGATGTGAACGTGACGGTACGACTTGCGGGAAGGGCGAGCCTGGTTGCCATCGGGGCGCTTCACCTTGTGCCCTTCTACATTTTGCTTAATCTCGCCCTGAAATCGCCGACCGCTTTCCGCTCGCTCTGGCTTCCGCCCCGCGAAATTCGCATGGCCAACTTCGCCGAGGCATGGGTCAACGCCAACCTGGGCAGGGCGCTGCTGAACAACGTCATCATTACGGCCGTCTCCATCGGCCTTGTCATCCTGATCGGCGCGATCGCCTCCTATCCGCTCGCCCGCTACCGAACGCGGCTCAACAACGCGGTCTACTCGTTGTTCATCGCTTGCATGATCGTGCCGAATCTGACCGTACTCGTGCCGCTGTACAAGCTGATCGTCGATTTGGGCGGGATGAATCAATACGCGTCCATCATCGTGCTTCACATTACGTTTAACCTGCCGATGATCGTTTTCCTGTACACCGGGTTCATCGGCACATTGCCCAGGGAACTCGACGAATCGGCCTGGATCGACGGCTGCGGCCGTATCAGGCTGCTGCTGCAAATCGTATTCCCGCTGCTCAAGCCGGTTACGGCTACCGCGTTTATTGTCGTCGGCGTCTCGATCTGGAACGACTACAACTTTTCTCTCTTCTTTTTGCAGGAAAATGCGATGAAAACGATCACGGTCAGCCTTTCCTCCTTTTTCTCGCAATATTCTCATTATGTCGAGCGTATGGCCGCCGGCTGTCTGATCGCCAGTGTGCCGGTTATCGTTCTGTATCTTTCCTTGCAAAATCAATTTATTAAAGGTCTTTCTTCCGGAGCTGTCAAAGGCTGAAAAGCGCATATAATAGAATTAGAGAGTGGAAACAAGAAAATTGGGAGAGTGATCCGAATGAAGATTGTGATTATTGGAGCGGGAAGCGGTTTTGGCAGCAGATTAAGCATTGACATCATGTCCATGGAATCGCTGCGAGATGCAACCATTTGCTTGTGCGATGTGCATGAGGAACGGCTGAAGAAGATTACGGACTATGTTCGAAACACGATCGAAAAGTACAAGCTGCCCACTAAGGTGGAGAGCAGCACGGATCGTACCCGGCTTCTGCCCGGAGCGGACTTTGTCATCACCTCGGTCTCCGTTGGCGGCGGCGCCTATTACGGCTTCCCGTATAACCTGGAGATCGAGATCCCGCGCAAGTATGGAATCGAACAAACCGTAGGCGATACCTATTCTGTAGGCGCTGCCTTCCGTCTGATGCGCACGGCTCCTGTTCAGCTGCAAATTTGCCGGGATATGGAGAAGTATTGCCCCGACGCTTATTTGCTCAATCATACGAATCCAATGGTCGGTCTTACGATGATTCATTCTTTGGCCAGCAGTATCAAAAACGTAGGGATCTGCCACGGCGTTCAGCATACGAGCAGCGAAATCACCAAATTCATCGGGCTCAAGGATGAAGACGTAACCTATAAGGTTGCCGGCATCAACCACTTGTCCTGGTTCCTGGAATATCAACGCGCGGACACCGGCGAGGACTTGTATCCCTTGCTGCGTCAAACCTTGGCCCATCCGAGTACGGACGAGCAGATCGAGTTTCTGAAAAACGAATCCGTGCGTGTCGAGGTAATACGCAAGTTCGGTTATTTTCCAACGGAGAGCAACGTGCATGATTCCGAGTACATGCCGTACTTCCGCCGTAACGCGGAATTGATGAAGCATTATCACCTGAAGCCCAGGGACCCGGTTCGGGAAGCGTTGGAAGTTCACGAACGGGAATGGCTCCGCGACGGTATCGATGGCGAAGCCCAGCTAACGGGCGAGCTGAAGAAGTCGAGCGAGTACACCTCCGGCATTATGGACGGAATCGTCACGGATCGTCCGTTCCGTTTTATCGGGAATGTCATGAACAACGGGTTGATCACGAATCTGCCAAGCAAGCTGTGCGTAGAGGTCCCTTGTTTTGCGGATCGGCATGGCATCAATGCGTCCGTTGTCGGAAATCTCCCTACCCACCTCGCCGGTTTGAATCATGCCAATGCGGTATGCGTGCAGCTGACCGTCGAGTCCATCCTGGAGAGGAACAAGGAGAAGGCTTTCTACGCGGTTGCTTTGGATCCGAATGCGGCTTCTGTCGTGTCGTTGGATAATATCCGCAAGATGTTCGACGAGATGTGGGAAGCGGAAGGCGATCTGCTGGAGTGGTACTGGAAGGATAACGTGAATGAACGTTACGCGCTGAACTGATTGGAGGTCTATTGATCAATCGACGACTCGTAGGGTCCTTCCCTCCCTTCTCGTGATTGGCTGGCGCTGGCTCGGGGTAAACAATATCAACTTATAAAGAAAGGGTTGATTCGCATGACTACCGATCAGCGCAACATCGAGGTGGAAGAGCGCCATATCGAGAAAAGATCGGATTCCAGCCGGGTGACAGCTACATTCATCAAGTATGCGGCCTACCTGATCATTTTCTTCGGCATCCTGTATTTCTTGGCCAAGTACATCCTGCCCAAGTTTTGAGAATGACGATGTGAACCGTTCGGTGCGCGGCATATACAAGGGACGTGGCCCCTGCAGGAATGGGGCCACGTCCCTTTCATGTGTTCGCTTACTCCATATGTCGGCTCGAAAGGAAGTTGACGATTCAAGATGCGAAGAACGCATCCAGAACCGGGGCAAGAACGTCCAGGTTGACGTCGTGCGTTTGCCCTGACAACATTCGCCGCTCTGCATGAGGCATGGCATCCGCGATGGACTCGACCGCCTGCCGCAGCAGCGAGGGGCTGTTATCTCCGCCAATGACGAGCGTCGGTGTCGCAATCTGCGCCAGTTTCCCTGCAAGCGAGCGATCGTTTGTAATCATAACATCGTAGGCAAGCGTATGCGCTACCGCCTCCATCGCCGGAAACGTCGGTGCCTGTCGCATTCCACTAAAGGCCTCTTCCGGCATTCCCATAACTTGCGTCATGAACACCCCTACTGCGTCGCCCCGGCGACCGGACCGCGCCAATTCGGTGATTCGCGCCGCAGGATCGCCCTGAGCAAGGTCGCCTGCACCGCCTGGCAAGTAAGGCGGTTCGAATAAAGCCAGCTTGCGGATCGGCAGACCGCCGCCGGCTGCCAGCAGGCTGAGCATGGCGCCTGACGACATGCCGAACACGGACGCCTCGTCTCCTGCTTCTTTTAATATAGCATCCAGATCTTCGATTTCGCGATCGACGTTGTACGCCGAAGCGTCGCCGCTGTCTCCCCGGCCTCTGCGGTCGTAAATATAGACGGAGAAACGCTCGGACAAGAGCGATGACAATCGGCCCATTGGTCCAAAAGACCGGCTGCAGAACGCCCCATCCACGAGAATGATCGGACTCCCCTCCCCTTTGCGCTCGTAAGCGATACTCGTGCCGTCCTTGGAAATCACATTGCCCATACTTAACCTCTCCTCTCCTTGTACTTTAATACTCTCGTATGGATTATCTGATTGCGCTCGCTTATTCGCTCTCTCTGTCCAACAATGTTCCAGTAAGTCCAGCGAATACTGGAAGCCCTTACGATCAGACTTTCTTCGGACGAGAATCGATTGATATCTGATCTTGCTGACGAGAATGGTCTTACGAAAAGTGCTTTTATTAGAATGGTTGTTAAAAAAGCTTTAAAGGATTATGTACATTAGCGCAGACCTTTATGTGATACTCTCCCGGCACCACATTGCAACGAAGATAAAACCCAAGAGAAACTCCCGCCGTGGAATATCTCTTGGGTTTTAGATTTGGGTTAAATTTTTGAATGGATGTCACTCGTCTATTAAGTAATAGAAGCTTCGAAAATGGAGCGAATGGTGCCGCCGAGCCGTTCTTCGAATTGGGAATCTGTTTGTTGCAAGGTTAATCCTTCCGCCAACGCGCGCGAGAAGCTGGCAATCAGCCCGCGGTTGCGAGCAAGTCTTGCATTGGCGTCCTCCATCTCGTATCCTCCCGACAAAGCGACAACCCGGACGACGTGGGGATTGTCCATCAGCTCTTCATAGAAGTCGTCTACGGACGGAATTGTCAGCTTCAGCATAATCTTTACGTTCGGTTCGAGACGCGACAATTGCTCCAGAATCATTTCTTTAAGCAACTTCTCCGATTCAACCTTATCCTTGCTGTTGATGTCTACTTCGGGCTCCACGATAGGAACAAGTCCTGCCGCGAATATGCGCTTCGCAAAGTCGAACTGCTGTTCGACGAGAGTTCGAATGCCGGCCGGGTTCGCCTCTTTAATGACCGAGCGCATCTTCGTTCCGAAAATATTCTTATCGATAGCTTGGACTAACCGGTTATCCAACCCCGCCATGGGTTTCATAACCTGTACGCCGTTCTCCAAATCGGCGAGTCCCTCGTCAATTTTCAGGAAAGGCACAATACCCTTCTTTTTCCAGAGATAATCCGCCGTATACAGACCGTCGATGGTTCGATTCATCGTATTCTCGAACAAGATGGCGCCTAAAATAGATTTCGAATCGAATGCAGAACAGGTGATGATTCGCGTTCTCATGTCATGAACCAGCTTGTACATCTCTTCTTCGTTCGCATAGCTGGATTCCTCGATACCGTATTGAAGCAGCGCTTTGGGCGTGCTGCCTCCGCTTTGATCCAACGCGGCAATGAATCCTTGGCCTGAACGAATTCGTTCCAGTTGTTCGTTATTCATTAGAGACCGTCAGTCCTTCCGTGAGCAGGGATTTAAGAAAAGTATAGAGATTAATTATCCTGCCTGTCAAATAGACGGATAAAACGAATACTGATTCAGAGTCTGGTTACATTTAACGCCGGGGAAGCTAGAGACGAACGCGGACGTTGTTCCATCTTCCCGATTTCCAGCACAGCCACGATTTTCTCTTGTTGATGAATCTTAAGTGGAATAGGCGGTTGCGGTTCATACACCCATTCCGGAATTGTGCGGCGTACATCCCAGTCCTCGGCCTTGGCTAACAAATCAAAGTTCTGAATCAAACAACATATTGCGGCATAATCCTCCCCCTGCTTATGAGGGTCGGTTTCTTTTTTTTCCACAACGACAAGGAAGGAGGGCGAGCTATTCCCGCGTGAAGGCTGGAGTTTGGCAACCGCTTCGTCATCGGTCACGTAAATAAAGCGCCACGGTTCCCGAAGTCCGTCATTCGGCGCCCAGACAGCTATGTTCAATTTCTCCAGGATGCTTTCTGACGGTACATAAGAATGCTCATTATCCTTGAGCGTTTGGCTATTCGTTGTGAATTCCGTCCAATTCCGTTCTGCGGGTGTTCTGCTCCGAGCTCTGGGCGCCCTGTCAAAATATCCAATGTTTAAAATTCCGGCAAACCGCTCGCCCGGCTGTAAGCCGATCTCCTCAAAAAATGACGGATTGTTCAAAAACGGCTCTGTGTACCAAAGCATTCCCAGACCGGCTTCCCAGCCAAGCAATTGAAGGTTTTGCATGATGCTGCAGACGGCGGCGTAATTTTCGTCGCTCTGCCGTTGATTGTCACCAGCTGCGGCAATGAAAACCAGAAGAGCCGGTGTGTTAAGGACAGGTTTGGTGAGAAGCTCTGTCATTTTAGAAGGGATAAACTTCCCAAGCTGACTGGCTGTTACTTTGGCAAGCATGCTTTCCGCAAGACGTATATGCGCCTCTGTTGAGTCGTAATACATACAGCGCCAGTTCTGCGATCCCTCAGCGCCCCATAAAGTCGCGGCTTGCTCGAGCAAGGCAAGCACGAGCTGCTGTTGAACCGGTGACGGCTTGAACCTGCGTATGGTTCGGCGCTCTTTTATCAATTGGGAAAAATTCATAGCAATCCTCCGTTCGGTTTTCGAAGAACAAGGCTGCAGCTGCGCGGCTTACATTATTGTTAACAAAGAAACTATATTTTAAAATTAATTGTCTGTCAACTGGTTTCGTTTGAATAAGATAACAAAGAGATTCTTCACAAAACGTTGTCGAGATAAGGTTTTGAACAATCTTGAAAGGTATGATAAAATAATTAATAGGTAAACAATATTGAGTATCAGCTCTTGTTTGAGTGATCGGGTAAAGAAAAGATTAATTTTTGCAAAGGGGTCTGGCCTTATGTCTGAGGGATTGAAGCGAATACTGTATGAGCGGTTTCTTCATTTCACTCATTTAACCGAACAAATGTTTTCATCCGAAATTGGCGAGTTTATTGAATTGGCGCGGATACAAGGCATTTCAACCATTCCTAACAATTTAACGACTGTGCATGTCATGGATTGCATCGGGAATTACGAGCCCGTAAACACGACAACGATTGCAGAAAAAATGAATTTATCCAAAGCCAGCATTTCGAAAATCAGCAATAAATTGCTTGCGGAAGGATTTATTAAGCGAAGTCAGATGGTGGACAATAAGAAAGAAAAATATTTTACTCTTTCTCCTAAGGGCAGAAAGGTTTTTGACGTGCATGCGATGATGCATGAAGTTATAGAACGGAGATTTATAGCCGCCTTGCATTCGTTCTCGGAATCGGAGCTGCAGGCCGTCACGAAGTTTTTTCAAATCATGATTGAAAAACAAGATGATATTGTTAAGGGAGAATGAGCCATCAACATAAGGGGATTTGAGAATCCCCAACGCAAAAGACCTCGCCAGCTATGCCGCGAGGTCCTTGCGTTATTATTCTGGACGATAGAATCAGAACGTGTTATAGACATTTTCGCATTCTTCCGCGGTCGGTTCATAAAAGCAATGCTTCTTCCAGCGACCTGCGAGCGGCTGATTGTACCAGGTTGGCGGACAGG
This sequence comes from Cohnella cellulosilytica, assembly GCF_042431195.1. Taxonomy (NCBI): domain Bacteria; kingdom Bacillati; phylum Bacillota; class Bacilli; order Caryophanales; family Paenibacillaceae; genus Cohnella; species Cohnella cellulosilytica. The sequence continues at coordinate 236,959 of NZ_JBHMDN010000008.1, read as the reverse complement.
GGCCGGGATTGTCGAACGTTCCCGGACGGAAATACCATAGGGAGTAATTCGCCGGCCAGTTCCGTTCTCCGTTCACGGCCCGCTGCGCCAGACGGCGCTCCCTGTCTCTTGCGCTTTGATAGTACATCCCGTGCTGCAGCGCTTCGAACGCATGCGGCTGGTTGATCATCTGGGGAATGGTCCGGAGTCCCTTAAAATCGGAGCAATTCGCTCTGATTCGGTTAATGCCGACGTTTCCGACAAGGAGCATGCCCATTTCGCCTTCGGTTTCAGCTTCCGCACGAAGCAACCTCGCCAACATATCGATATCTTGTTGCCTGGCTTTTACGACTGCCATTGGTTCACCTCTTTAGGCTTTCTAGACTCATCATATTGTAGGCGAAGCGGAAGTGTTACTCTGGCCAAAGCCGGGCTTACTGCGCGGTCAAGATAACCGGTCCATCCGAAGTAATGGCAATCGTATGCTCGTACTGCGCGGAAAGCGAGCCGTCGGCGGTTCTGGCGGTCCAGCCGTCGGCATCAACCGTCATGAACGCTTTGCCGGCATTGATCATCGGCTCGATCGTCAACACCATTCCTTCCTTCAAGCGGAACCCCTTGCCCGGAGTCCCGACGTGCGGGTAGTTAGGCTCCTCGTGCATCTCCTTGCCTACGCCGTGACCGAGCAGATCGCGCACCACGGAATACCCGCTGCGTTCGGCATGGGTTTGAACCGCGTGCATCACATCGCCGATCCGGTTTCCGACGACCGCCTTTTCGATGCCCAGATCCAAGCATTCCTTCGTTACCCGCATCAGATCGCGGGCTTCCCGCGACACCTCGCCGACTGCATAACACCAAGCCGAATCGCCGACCCAGCCATCCGCCTGCGCGACGATGTCGATTGTCACGATGTCGCCCTCCTTCAGCGGCTTTCGACTCGGAAAACCATGCGCAACGACGTCGTTGACCGACGCGCATGTCGCATACGGATAACCGTTGTAGCCTATCGTGTACGCTTTGGCGCCCTTCTCCTTCAGGAATCGCACCGCGAACGACTCGATATCGAGCGTGGTGACGCCCGGCCGGATCATGTCCGCGATGGCTTGATGAAAAGCCGCGACAATTCGGCCGGCTTTTCTCATTTCCTCAATTTCTGCTTTCGATTTCAGGATGACCATGCCCTTCATTTCTCCTTCGGCCGTACGCCTGAAAAAATCAGATCGACGATCTCATCCTCATCGATCTCGTTCCGCATATGGTGATGAATGTTCAATGCCGCGCAGCCGACAAGCGAGCCGAATATCAGATTGGCGGTTTTCTCCGCCGACCCGGACCTGAGCCCTTCGCGAATCAGCTTCACAAACGGCAAATAGATCCGTTCCTGAAAAACGCCGAACAGCTTGGCGAACCGGTTGCCCGGAAAATGATGAAAATTATCCGCCACCGTTTTAAGCAAAATAAATACGGCGGGGTCCTGGACACACTTTCGCAGGAGCAGCCGGGAGAACGTCTCCGCTTGAAGCAAGCCGCCGCCCTCCCCCGTCCAAGCGGGCTGCACCGCCGTCTCCGCTTGATTCAGGGCATCCCACAGTAGATCTTCCAACAGCATGTGTTTATTTTTGTAGTAATGATACACGGTTCCGTAGCCGAGCTCGGCCTTGACCGCAACGTCGCGTATTTCCAACTGAATGCCCTTCTCCAAATACACTTCCGCAGCCGCCTGCATAATTTGGCTCATCCGCATCTCGCGGATCGCGTCGTTCTGTTCTTTGGTACGCGGTGACATGGCTCCTCCTTTTTTTAGACCTTCTGTAATGTCAATATAAAACCAATGTACATCATTTGAATGCAAGGATCAAGTATTCAAAAGAGCCCCATCCACATCGGACGGGGCCCTGCTTTATTTTCTTATGGCTTGGCGGATTCGTTGATCTTCTCGAAATACGGGGCCAGCTTGGAGGAGAGCTGTTCGAATTGCTGCCGTTCTTCCGCGGTCAGCCTATCCTCGTGCTTGATCCCGTTGGCGTCGGTGATCTTCAGCTTTAACTGCATCAACTGCTTGGTCAGCTCCATATAGTCCTGAAATTCGTCTTCCGTGAGCTTGTCTTTTGCCGCTTGCAGCATGGCCTCGATTTCCTGATAATCCTCCTGTGTGCCGCCGCGCTGCTCAATGGCTGCAGAAGAACCGAAAATATCATCGGCCAGATAGGAAGCGGCAAATACGACGGATGGAATCAGGACGGCTGCTGCGACGATCCCTGCCAGCAGGCGTTTTTTCATCGGAGATCTACCTCTCTTTGCATTCGCATAGTATTGATAGGACTGCCGGACACGGTCGTACAGATCGGGCGGACATGGCATCGAATCGGCCGCCTGGCGAAGCTCTTCGCGCAATTCCCTGTCAATGGACATACTCTTCCCCTCCCGTCGTTTCGCATCGTTTCCGGAGCTCTTTCAGCGCCAGATGATGCCTGGATTTGACCGTGCCAACGGGGATTTGCAGCAGGTGTGCGATTTCCTCCAGCGCATAGTCGTGAAAATAGCGCAGGATGACGACCACGCGCAGCTTGTACGACAGTTGGCGGACAAGGCCGAACAGCTCAAGCTGCATCTCGGACTGCAGGACGGCCTTGTCCGTCCAGTCGAACTGCTCGCTGATCATCTGGCGGTTTCGTTCAAAGAGGCGAATTCGCCGCCAGGCCTTCCTTCTCCAGTCCTGGACAAGACGAACGGTGATTCCGTGCAGCCAAAACCGGAACGGCCGGCTCGAATCGTACTTGCGAAACGACCGCCACATGCGGATGTAAACTTCGTTTACGATATCCTCAATGTCCTGCTTGTTGTAGACGAGAAAAGCAACCGTCCGATAGACGTCTTGATGAGTCGCCTGGTAGACAAGCTGAAAGGCGGACTCGTCGCCCGACGTCGCTTTTTCCAGCCAGGGAAGTAACTCTTTATCATTCATGGGGGCCCCTCCTGAACGTGTTACAACTCTTAATTCGCTCCCGCGGGGAAAAAGGTTCAGTAAGAAAATCCCGGAAGGTTGAAGTCATACGACGAAAAAGGCGATAAAAAAAGCCGGTCACACCGCTTAACGGGGTGAAAACCGGCTTTTTGCGTCATTCGGCCAATACGAACCCGATTATTTTTCTGATGCCGGACAATCTGCCTAGGGCGTGTATGCAAACCCGCTCAGAGGCATCTTTCACCGCCTTTTCGCCCCCTGCTGCGTCACTTTTGCTTGACGTACCCCCGGTACGCCTTCACAAAAGTTCCTTGCATGGAACGAAAATTCGGCAACATCTGCTATCCTCGGAGTATGCATACACGCCCTACCTCGCTTCATCTTGAATTATTTGTTATGTGCCTGACATCCGGCAGCACCCTACTTGATAACGGTGACCGTGACATTCCCCTTCTTATGCTTCTGTTCCACATAACGATGGGCATCGGGAACCTGTTCCAGCGGATAGCTTCGATCAATGACCGGTTTGATTTTGCCGGCTTCAAGCAGCTCTTGGAGGAAAAGGAGTTCTTCAACGCGAAATTTGTGCGACATATTCACATTCACCATTGTTCCGTTCGGATGCAGCGTTTTCTTGAAGCTTGATTTGGCGATGTTCGATATTTTTTTCCCAACGGCATCAAAGATTAAATCATAATTCTCTCCGCTCTCCGCGAAATTCTGTTTCGTATAGTCTATGACCCGATCGGCTCCTATCGCGCTCACCATCTCGAGATTAGCGGTGCTGCATACCGCCGTTACGTCTGCCCCATACTGTTTGGCAAGCTGTACCGCATAGGTGCCCACGCTTCCCGAGGCTCCATAGATAAGAACCTTCTTCCCGCTCGCGATATTTCCTCTCCTAAGCATGTTCAAAGCGGTTATCCCCCCGACGGGAACCGCGGCAGCTTCTTCGTGCGACACATTGGTCGGTTTGATGGCCACGACTCCATTTTCGGGCAGACATTTGTACTCGGCATAGGCGCCAAAGCCGAACCCGCAAAACGCAAACACCGGATCGCCGACCTTGAATCGCGTTACAGCTTTGCCTGCCGCTTCAACCTCTCCGGACAGCTCAAACCCCAATATCGTCTCTCTTTTCGGCCGCATGAGGCCGTTAAACAGCCTTGCCGGGAAGGGATCGGCCTTCCGCATCCGCCAGTCCCCCGCCGTTACCGTTGTCGCATGTACTCTCACCAGGATTTCATTGTCCCTCGGCGCCGGCTTCTCTATTTCCTTCAGATGAAGCACATCGGGCGGTCCGTACTCGGAATAGACAATCGCTCTCATCCTTACTCCTCCTTGAGAAATGAGCTGATGCAGCAATCGGTTTAAATCATTCTCCGATGATAATTACTCTACTTTTCATAATACACCAAAAACTGCTAATGAAAAGCCTTCGATTGGGTAGAATAACGGCTGGATAATACTGGGTGGATTTGGGTGTGGGAAAACGGTAGTTAATAAAAATTCGGATTTCCACTTGAACCTAACGTAACGTAATGATTTATAGTGAACTTGTGGACAAGACGAAACGCCGGCCCAAAGGCCAAAACAATCGGCAAAATAAATTTTGGAATCAGAGGAGAAACGAATATGAGAAAACTTGTATTGTTCATGCATGTGTCACTGGATGGGTATGCGTCGGATTCGAACGGCGGACTGGACTGGATTCCGTACGACGAGGAACTCGAGAAATACGCCGAAGAGGTCGTAGCCGGAGTCGGCTCTCCCGTATACGGACGCACGACGTATCGAATGATGGAGAGCTACTGGCCCACGGTTTTGGACAATCCGAATGCGTCGACGCACAATATGGAGCATGCCAAATGGGTGCAGGAGGTTAAGAAAATCGTCATTTCCGGCTCGATGGACAAGGCGGAATGGAACAATACGGTGCTGATCAAGGACAATATCGCAGAGGAAATCAAGGCGCTTAAGGAGCAGCCTGGCAAAAATCTCGTGATTTTCGGCAGTCCGGGCGCGGCGAAGACGCTGCTTGAGCTTGGCTTGATCGACGAATTCCTGCTGACGATTTGTCCGGTCGTCCTGGGCGGCGGCGGAAAAACGGTATTTGACGGCAGCGGTGAGAAAATCAAGCTCAAGCTGCTGTCCAGCCGAACGCTCAAGTCGGGCATTATCGCGACCCGTTATGAGTTGGAGAAATAAGCCGCGCCATACACGGTTTTACTGACGAGTACGTGAGTTCAACAAAGCAGCGGCAGTCTAATCCGTTATTTTCTGTCAACATTCCGGCCGACTGCCGCACTCCTTTAACCTCTGCCCGTTTTCTTGCCGTTAAGCTTTTAAGTTTAGAAGGAAGCTTCGTGTGCCCTGATAAGCGTCCTTCCATCCCATCTTGGCGTAAAATCGAAGGCCGTCGAGTCCCTTGAAATAATAGGCGCCGATCAGCCGCTCCTTGAAGTCGGGAATCGCGATCCCGGCTTCTTCATGGTAGATTTGATACGACTTCGCAACGTCGTTCCCAGGCATATGCCGATCGAGAATCGCAAGGTCTACAAGAGGATCGCCATACACGCAATTTCCATCGATGATGCCGGTAATTCGCGTTCCGTCGGACAAAATATTCCATTGATGAAAATCTCCGTGTATAAAGCGTCTATTCGGTTCGTTATAGGGAATGTAGGTCATCAAACGACTATAGATTTCCTCATATACGTCCCTCTCCAGGCAGGACGTGCGGAAGAGCTCGTACCAGTTCTCCCAGAACGTCCCCGTCTGATCTTCCGCATTTACGGCAACGACGAAGTCCTTCCAAGACGCATAAGCTCCGTTGCCGTCAGGACCGATCCATCCGTATCCCGACGTTGTCCCCACATCTATTTCGGCCATTGTTGACAGGATGCCGATCATTTCCGGCAACTGGCGGGTTTGTTCCTCCGCCGTGCAATCGGCCAGGGTGCGTCCCTCTACTCGCTCCATGATCAAATAGGCGAGTTGGCCGGTTTTGTCCAAAACCAAGCTTTTGGGAAAAGGAATACCCTCGTTCGATAGCAAATTCGATACGTACCGTTCCGTCTCATACGCGCCATCCAGATCGCTGAACTTCACAACATAGCCTTTTCCTTCGACAACGCACGAAAACACGCTGCTCAAGTTTCCGCCCGACATCGGCGCAATCTCCGCCACCTCTGGCCCGAGATGACGCCGCAATACATTTTCTACTTCGCTTATCGCCAAATCCGGTTTCTCGTAAGCCGTCATCGCTGCAACTCCCGTTAATTGATTCTCTCCGACAGATCTATCATAATTCCTTCGGGGCCGCGATGCCAGCATAGCTTATATTTTACGGCGTCCGAGATTTCCGGATAACGGAGATAATCTTGGCCGCTTCCGCTCGTTTGGCCAACTGCTGCGGCATCAAGAGGTCGGCGGCATAGCCTGCAATCCACCGCAATCGAACGGCCGTCTGAATGGACTCCTCTGCCCAGGCTGAAATTTCGGCGCTATCGGCGAAAGTCCGGTTTTCGCCGCCCGATTCGTCCTCCGGCCGGAAGGCTCTGACCGCCATCGCGATCATCTGCTCGCGGGTCAAGTATTCGTCCGGCCGGAACGTCTGATCCGCGTAGCCTTTAACAATCCCGCTTGCTTGCGCTTCGGCAATCGCCTCCGCCGCCCAGTGCCCGGCCGTATCCTTAAAAAAAGGCGTGCCGGAAGCTTGAGGCGGCTTCAGGGCGTTGACAAGAATCGTTGTGAATTCCGCTCTCGTCATGTTGGCATTCGGACGGAAGGTGCCGTCAGGGTATCCTTTGATGATTCCGTCGGCATATAACTCCGCGATGAAGGCATACGCCCAGTGCCCGGCAATGTCGTTGAAAGGCGGCCGTTCGGGCGCCCCTTCACTCTCCTCTTCCGGTTTCCCGGAGTCGTCGGGGTCCGCCGGGATTGCCGTGTCCCCGGGAGCAGCAGGGTTTGTCTGCTCGGTTGCAGGGCTTGTCTGCTCGGATGGCGCAGGGGCTGCGGGATTGCCCGGGTCGGATCTGCTGCGCAATAGTGTTATGCCGTCGCTGCTCACGCTCAGCAGGGAAGCCGTTTCGGCAAAACGGATGCGAACGCCGGTCAGATCGCGGCCGGCCGTATTCCTTGCCGCCAGATCGACGAATTCGGCTCTTCCGTTCTCGCCGGTTACCGCGCTGCTCCCCGTGAGAGTCCACGAATTTCCGTCTTCCTCCCGGGAGGCCTGAATCGTTAGGCCCGCAATCGGGTTTCCGAAGCGATCGACGACAGTCACCTGCGGTTGAACCCCAAGCCGTCCGCCTCCGGCGCTGCCGGGGCCTGCCGGCTGCCTCGAGATCCGCAATTCCTGTACGGCGGCAGCTTTAATGTCCAGCAGTGCGATGCTCGTCGGATAAGCGACTTGTTCCAACTCGAATTGAATCTCCTGCAGTCCGGCGCGATTCAGGGCGAGGGTCGCCGAGGCTTCCCCGTCGACGAAGGTCAAGGCTCGCGAGTATCCTCCTTCCTGCAGCGGCTGCCCCATGAAGCTCCCCCTTGTTCCGTCCGGTGCGGTCGAATATCCGCTCAGGGTAACGTCATAACTGCCGTTAAAGCTCGTATCCCGACTTCCGTCCGAACGATATACGGTCAACGTGACGGACGTTTCCTCGCCTGCGACAGGCGCGGCGTCGGCCGCTTCGCTTTTCGCTTCATAAGCTCCTTGAACGGGCAGGACAGAGCTTGTTAGGGTGACAGTCGCAGAGCGCAGCGGTCCTAAGACCGCTCCTCCGCTCGGGCGGCTTAGCGTGATTGTGAATGACTTATCGCTCCCGTATTGATCGTTGTCCAGTATCGGAATAGAGATCGATCCCGTCGTTTGTCCGTCCGCGAAGACGAGCGTGCCGGATACGCCCGTGTAGTCGGTTCCGGCTATCGCGCTTCCGTCCTCGGTATGGTATGCGATGGAAGCAACGCCGATCTCTCCCCCCGTTCTTTTCACCTGAATCGTAACGCTGCCCTCGTCTTTGCCCGTCATATAGGCCGGGGAGTCCAGTTCGATCCTTCCCATCGGAGGAAGGCTGAGCAAGAGCGTGACGTCCCCATTATTTTTGCCGGCGATCAATAAGTCCGATTTCCCGTCTTCGTTGAAGTCATGGGCGGCCGCCGCGATCGGAAAAATGCCGGTTGCATAGCTTTGGATACCCGTGAAAGCGCCGTTTCCCAGTCCCTGCAGCACGTAAACCTTGCTGGTGGAAGACGCCGTAACGGCCAGGTCGAGAATCCCGTCCCCGTCAAAGTCGCCAGCGGCCAGATTGGACAGGCCGCCCTCCAGGCCGATATCGGCAGTCAAGCTGAGGCTCCCGTCCGACGAACCTGCGTAGACATATACCTTGTTCGTGGATTTTACGGCAATGGCCAAATCCGCTATCCGATCCCCGTTGAAGTCGGCGGATACGATTCCGGACGGAACACCGTCCGCCGCGAAGGTGCGAATATCTGCAAAATTCCCCATATCCGTGCTTAACAGCAGGGTGATCCGATTGGAGTCGACATAAGTTATGGCCATATCCTCCAATCCGTCGCCATTGTAATCTCCAGGCGCCAAGCTCATCGGAGAGGCGTCCAGGGAATAGGTGTGTTGCGCGCTGAACGTGCCGTCGCCCACGCCGGGCAGAACGATAAACGGGTCGTTCCCGCCCCTGTTCGCAGCGGCGATATCCAGCTCACCGTCTCCGTTAAAGTCGCCGATCGCGATATCGGACAGGGTGCCGTCAAGCGTTACCTGAGTAGGGGATTTTTGAAAACCGCCGGCACTGCCCAATCGAATTTCGATCCTGTTCTTCGTCGCGTTCAGCAAGGCAAAGTCGCTATACCCGTCTCGATTAAAATCGGCAGCGGCGAGTCCGGATACGTCGTCTGCGCCGGCCAAACCATAGTTGGTATTCAGGCTAAAGTCGGTGGGCGAGGTTCCCCGCACGATCGAGTAACCCGCCCAGGTCGGGAGTATGGCCTCGACCATGCCGTCTCCGTTGAAATCCCCTAACTGGATGTCGGTCGGGGCGTATCCGGTCGAGTAGATCCTGGGAAGCCCCAGATCGGATGCGCCTCTCCCCGGCCATACGGAGACATCGTTCGAGAGCTGATTCAAAGTCATCAGATCGTTCAGGCCGTCTCCGTTCAAGTCGGCGATCCGGATGCTTACCGGTCCCCTGCCCCCGGGGAGATAACGCGGAGTCGGCAGGAAGGTTCCGTCGCCGTTTCCGTGCAGCACCGTCAGTTCGTTATGATTAAAGTTCGGGACCGCCAGATCGACCCTGCCGTCTCCGTCGAGATCCCCGATCGCGACCGAATAACCGTTATTGGCGCGATAGGTCGACGAAGGCGCGAATTGTCCTTCGCCCTGCCCGATGAAGATCGTTACGCCGGGCTGACTGCCCCCCGTATGGACGACGGCCAGATCGGGAAGGAGATCGTCATCGAAGAAGCCTTGCGCAACGGCGCCCGGATTGCTTTCCGTATTCTGCATAATTGGCGGCTGGAGCGAGCCGCCGCCCGCATTCAGCGCGACGACCAGCTTGTTTTTCCGGCCCACCACAAACGCGATATCGGGTTGGCCATCCCCGTTGAGGTCGCCGGAAATCATAGAAGAGGCGTTCCCGGACAATTCGTAACTGTTCGCCAGGCTCAAAGCCCCGCTTCCGTCACCCAGCATGACAGAGTACGTATGCTTGCCGCCCACCAAGTGGGACACGGCCAGATCCATGCTGCCGTCCCCGTTGAAATCGGCCGCCGCCGCTTCGTCTCCGTTGGCAATACCCGGAACAGGCGTCGCGGAGCCAAAGCTGCCATCCCCTTGGTTCAGAAGAAGATAGAGTCCGTGGCTGCAATAATCGTAACAAGGAATGACGGCGTCCGGATAGCCGTCGTTATTGAAGTCGCCAAGCGCGATGGTTCTCGGTTCGAAATCCAGCGGATAGGCGATCGCGACCCCAAAGGTGCCGTCCCCTTTTCCGGAAAACACGGACAGATCGTTCGTGCCGGCATTGACGACAGCCAGGTCCAGGAGGCCGTCCCCGTCAAGATCGCCGGCCGCGAATTGAACGGGAGTCGTCCCCGTCGCATAACGCGGATCCGACGGGAATAACGGCGACGCGAAGGCCGAGACCGTCGCGCTAAGCAGGAAGAAAAACAAGAAGGATACAATGGCGGTTTTACCCGGGAACCTCATTTCGAAGCTCTCCTTTACTCGAATATAGTATATTACTTTTTAGTAATGTTACTATAAAGTAATTTTTATAGCAACGACAATAACGCCGGATTTACAATTCCGGGGAAGAACCGTACTATTATACTGTTGCCGCATATTCGGCAATGTTGGAGGTTGCATAACGCTATGTCGAACGAAAAAGGACTCAAGGGACGGGAAACGCGGCAAAGACTGCTGCGCATCGCGGAAGAGGAATTCGCCTTGCATGGTTATCATGAGACCAAAATCAGCGAAATCGTAAAGAAAGCGGACCTGACTCAGCCCGCCTTTTATATCTATTTTTCAAGCAAAGAAGCGATCTACGAGGAACTCGTTCGCCAATTCCATACCGGCTTGATCGACTTGATCGAGAGCAGCCGGATTGAACCGGGCTTGCGGCAGGGGGAAATCTCCCCGCGGGTCACCTTCGTCCTGGAGCGAATTCTCGGCTACCTGAACGATAATCGCAGTCTTACGCAAATCGGCTTTATCCAGGACGCGGAGGCGGAAACGATCAAGAAAACAATGGCGGGGATTATCGCGGACAATTTGCGTTCGGAGCAGGAGCACGGTTATTTCAGGAAAGAGCCGGACATGGAGGTGGTCGCGCACAGCTTGGTGGGAGTCATCGATCGCTTGACAGTCACCCAATTGCTGACCGACCGGCTGTCGCCTGGCGAAGTCGCCCGGCAAATTGTCGATTTGTTTCTGAACGGGATTCAAACAGAGACTCCTTAGCTTTCACCACTTTCGCCCGAATGCTCGGGATGGATGGTCGATTTTCAAAGAATCGGTCGGTTGGAACTCTTATTATAAAAGTTGACTTTAAGCTAAGGAGCGATCCTATGCCGGGTCTCAGCATTGGAATATGGGACGCAGATGGTCGGAAAAATTCCCTGGCGGCGGGACGTCGTCATACCGTTGCGCTTAAATCCGACGGCACCGTAGTCGCGGCCGGCGATAATAAATGCGGCCAATGCGAGGTAGGCGGCTGGCGCCGGATTACAGCGGTCGCGGCCGGCAATGTTCATCGGGCGACGAATACGGGCAACGCCCACACGGTCGGGCTGGTATCGGATGGCACGGTGGTTGCGGCGGGCTGGAATAAGGACAAGCAATGCGAAGTGGACGACTGGCGCGATATCGTCGCGGTGGCGGCGGGCTGGCGTCGCACCGTCGGCCTTAAATCCGACGGCACGGCGGTTGCCGCTGGCCGCAACAACGAAGGCCAATGCCAGGTAAACGGTTGGCGCGACATTGTGGCGATCGCGGCGGGCGATTGGCATACGCTTGGGCTTAAATCGGATGGGACAATGTCAGCTGCGGGAAATAATCGGTACGGCCAATGCGAGGTGAGCGGCTTGCGCGGCATAACGGCGGCAGCGGCAGGTTACCTGCATACCGTCGGGCTCCAATCGGACGGCACGGTTGCGGCTGCGGGCTTGAACAAGCACGGGCAATGCGACGTAACCGGCTGGCACGGAATTGTGGCGGTCTCGGCGGGCAGCTATCATACCGTTGCGCTTAGATCCGACGGTACGGTGACGGCTGCCGGTCTGAATCTGCACAGCCAATGCGAGGTAAGTGATTGGCGCGATATTGTGGCGATTGCCGCGGGGTGCTCGCATACGGTCGGACTTAAGTCGGACGGCACGGTAGTCGCGGCCGGCGATAACGAATACGGCCAATGCGACGTAAGCGATTGGTACGGCATCCGACTGCCCGGCAATCGAGGTTAAACCGCTGCGGCCCTCCCCTTCTCACGCGCCTACACGAAAGATTTTCAACCGCCCATACCGCTTCTTGTAATTCTCGGTTTTTTACCTATAATGAAGGTTGGTGCGGCGAGTTTGGCCGAAGATCAGAACAACAAGGAACGAGGAATGAGCATGCTGCAAAAAGCGACGTTCGCCGGAGGCTGCTTCTGGTGTATGGTGAGTCCGTTCGAAGAGCAACCCGGCATTCACGGAATCGTCTCCGGCTATATGGGCGGCGATCTGGAAAATCCGACCTACGAGCAAGTGTTGACAGGTGAAACGGGACACCTCGAGGTCGTGCAAATTACGTTCGACCCGGAGATCTTCCCGTATGAGAAGCTGCTGGAGCTCTATTGGCCGCAGATCGATCCGACCGACGCGACCGGCCAGGGCAACGATCGCTTAAGCCAGTACCGTGCGGCGATTCTTTATCATAACGAGGAGCAGCGGCGGCTGGCGCTCGAGTCCCGCGAACGGCTGGCGCAGAGCGGGCGCTTCGACAAGCCCGTTGTGACGGCCATTGAAGAGGCTTCCGTCTTCTACCCTGCGGAAGAATATCATCAGAACTATCACCGGAAAAACCCCGAATACTACAAGGAATCCCGCATTTATTCCGGACGCGAAGCGATCATCGAGAAATACTGGAAAGATAAGTGAAGCCGACCGGGAAGGCGGATGGATCAAGCCCTCCTGGAAACCCGAAGCTGCCGCATACGCCGGCAGCTTTTGACTTTTTACGAGCTATGAGTAAGACCTACGCTAGCCCTCCTGGCTTGTCAAAGATTAGGATTGGAAATACCCCATTATAAACTTCTTTAACGTCCCTGACAGACAGCTGTCAGGAACGAACGGTTAAGATGGGGATATCCCAAACAAAGAGGAGCTCAATACGATGAATCCAATCCCTTCTGCAGCAGTAAATTCGAATGACATCCGCCCCTATCGCATCGAGACCCCGCAAGCGGCTTTGGACGATCTTGGCAACCGCCTGGCGCTTGCGCGCTGGCCCGACGAACTTCCGGGAATGGGCTGGGATTACGGCGTTCCGCTTGATTTTGCGAAGGAGATGGCGGATTACTGGAGAACGGCGTTCGACTGGCGCAAGCAGGAAGCGCGCCTGAACGAAATTCCGCAATATACGACCACCGTGGATGGAGCCAACGTTCATTTCTTTCATATCCCCTCCTCCGTGCCGACCGCTCAGCCGCTCTTGCTGATTCACGGGTGGCCGGGATCTCCGGTGGAGTTTCTGGACCTTATTGGACCGCTGACCGATCCGGCCGCTTACGGTGGCGATGCGGCCGACGCGTTCCATCTCGTCATCCCCTCGATTCCGGGCTTCGGCTTGTCCGGTCCCACGACCGAGGCTGGCTGGACGTCCGGGCGGGCGGCCAAAGCCTTTGCGGAGCTGATGCGCCGCTTGGGCTATGATCGTTACGGCGTACAGGGCGGAGACATGGGCGCGACGATCGCGCCGGAGATGGGACGCCTGGCGGCGGAGCAAGTTGTCGGCGTGTACGTCAACGCCGCCACGATGGGCTTCATCCCGATGGGGCAGGTCGACGAGGATACGCTCTCTTCGCTGACCGATGCGGAGAAAGCCCGGCTGGCTCGTCTGGGGCAATTTATGAGCCAGCGGTTCGGATTTAACATGATCCAGTCCACCAGACCGCAGACGCTGGCCTACGGGCTTCACGATTCCCCGATCGGCCTGCTCGCTTGGACGGCCGAATTGTTCTATGGCTTCGGGGATGCCGTCGGGGCTGTGGAGAACGACCGTTTCCTGACCAATCTGATGCTTTACTGGCTGACCGGAACCGCGGGTTCGTCTGCGAGAATGTATTATGAAGGGGCTCACGATCCCGCGGCCTGGGCGCCCAAGGAGCCGTCGCCAACCCCTGTCGGCGTTGCCTTGTTCGAGCAATCCGACGTGGCGATTCGCCGCTATGCGGAGCAGGGCAGCAACATTGTGCATTGGAGCGAATTCAACAGAGGCACTCATTTCGCGGCGATCGATGCGCCGGATTTAATGATCGCCGACATCCGTACGTTCTTCCGCGGGCTGCAAGCTCTCTAAGCTAGTCGACTCCCACTTGTTCGGTTGGACTCCCGCCAGAAAGGATGATTAACTTGACCTATGTGTTCGAGGTCGATCCCAACACCCGTTATGCGCGCGAATTGCGCGAAAACGATCCTTTGCTGGACAGGCTTATCCGGCGGATCGGTCCCCTCCGCATTGCCGGGGAGCGGGACGGTTTTCTCTACTTGACGAGATCTTTAGTCGGGCAGCAGCTATCGGGCAAAGCGGCTGCGACGATTTTTCGCCGGGTGGAGCTGGTTTGCGGAACGATTGCGCCGGATACCGTCTTGGCCGCGGATGAGGAGGCTCTGCGCGCCGCGGGATTGTCGAGGAACAAGCTTGGCTATATCCGCAACGTCGCCGAGCGGGTCAAGGCAGGCGATCTTGACTTTCAAGCATTCGGAGAGCTGGAGGACGAAGAAGTCGTTCGGTCGTTGACTTCCATTAAGGGGATTGGCCGATGGACCGCGGAGATGTTTCTTATTTTCTACTTGGGCAGGCCGGACGTCCTCTCTCTCGGAGACAGAGGGCTTCAGCGGGCTGCGGAGTGGCTTTACGCCGCGGATAAGGGCGATGGACTGGCGCATTTGCAGAGCAGACACGCCCAATGGAAGCCCTACTCGTCCATCGTCTCCCTTTACCTGTGGGAAGCCCTGAATAGCGGCTTGATCGCCGAAGAGGCTGAATTCGAATGATCCAGATTTATTTTAGCAGGTTAACTATTCGTTCGTAATCGTATAAATTATGGGTTTTCAGCTCCAATTTCTGAATGCGATCTCCTTCATGGAAACTGAAAACAAGTATCGTATCATATATTGGCAAATCCATGTTTAGAAACGAACCTGCGGGTTGCTTTTTTCCGCTTCGTCGATATGGAAGAAGGCTTGCTCCCGAAAGCCGAACAGGCCGGCGATCAGATTGGACGGGAACACCGCGATCGCCGTGTTGAACGCTTCCACCGTGTCGTTGTAGAATTGTCTCGCATAGCGGATCTTGTCCTCGATCTCGGCAAGCTGCTGCTTGAGATAGAGGAAGTTCTCGCTTGCCTTCAAGTCCGGATAGCTTTCCGCGACGACCATGAGCCGGTTGACCAGCGCCGACATCTCGCCGCTGGCTTCGGCTTTCTCGTTCACCGACTGCGCCGACGCGTACCTCGTTCTCATCTCGGTTATCCGGCTGAGCGTTTCCTTCTCATGCGCCGAATATCCCGACACGGTCTCCACCAGATTGGGAATCAGATCAAAGCGGTTTTTCAGCACGACATCCACCTGCGACCAATTGTTCCGGACCCGGTTCCGGAGGATAATAAACCGATTATAGGTAATGACGATCCACAAAAGCACGATCACGCCAACCGCAATCCAAATGTACGTTTCCATGAAAATTCCTCCCTAAGTCTGTATCCGTCCTCCGCAGCTCAGAACGCGCCGCGTCCTCCGCCCCCGCCTCCGCCGCCTCCGCCGGAAGAAAAGTCGCCCCCGGAGGAATCGCTCGACGTGTTGACGGTTTTCTCGGCCGACGACAGCGTCTGTTCCAACATACGGGTCCAATCGTCGTAATAGTAGTAGGCCGTGCCGATGTCGCCAAGCCCCAGACTGTTCCGGTCTTCCGGCACATTCAATCGGGTAATCGCGATTGCCCTCTTCGCTTCCCCCAGCGCAATCGCGTAGACGAGATAGTGCTCCCAAAGGTGAACGGCCAGCGGTTCCCGGGAAGCGATCCGGCTGTAGTCGCGCAGGAAACGCTTAAACGCCTTCCATTTCGTAAATTCGGTTTGGCCGACGGTCGTTCTCCGCTTCTTCGGAGGTCTGAAGAAGAAGAGCGGAATGGCGCAGAACATTAACCAGCTCCAACCTTCCGGCGCCAGAAACCAAAACCCGAAAAATTGCAGCAAGGCAGCAAGTGTAACGTACCGGGCTATCCCATCAGGACGATCTTCAATATAGCCCATACGGTATGCCGCTTCTTCAACCTTTTCTCTCCACTTATCCCATTGTTTTCCGAAATGAGCCGCAGTCGCTTGTTCTTTGGCTTGCTTACGGATGTCCGATAGATTTACCGTTTTTCCGGCTTTTATTTTTTTGAAGAACCATTGGATCAACTGAGATTCGTGCGGCTCCAGCATGTGCAGCCGAACCATCAAAAGTTGGAATTCATAGTCGGTCCGTTCGCGTCTGCCGTTCATCGTCTTAACGGCTTTCATGGAGACGTGCCGCTTTCTCACCAAATCGGTTAATGTGGCGATGAGGTCTCGGGGAGTCGCGTGATAGTTCATCAGGTAGCCCACGACGGCCGGCGTCACGTCCCCGGTGAGCTCTCGATAGTATTTTCCTCTCCATTCCGATTTTCGTTTTCTGCCGTATTTGCGATAGACGAGAATGCCGGCGGCCAGGTTCGCGATCAGCAGGGCCAGAGCGCCATACGGACTGTAATCGGGGGACGGTTCGGCCCACCTACGTTCCTCCTCCAAAATCCGCTCCAGCATCGCCTCGTCGCTGATCTTCGTGCTGCCGGGAACGTAGGAGCCGGGAAACAGCATCCGCACCTCCAGCATTTTGCCGGAAGGCAGCGGACTCACTTGGTAGCGGACAAGACCTTGCTCCTCGATGTCGAAAGCCCCGCTGTCCGGTCCATGCCCAAACGCTTGAATCTGCGCCCCCTCGGCCCCTTCCGGCAGCTCGACCTCGATGCGAACCTCTCCCAACAGGCTGGGGTTCGTCTCGTCGAAAAACTTCCAATACAGCTGTGCGGTGTCCGCATACACCTGCACGACGTTTTTGACGGTATAGGTGTACAGAAACACCTTCGTCTCGTTCTCGGATTTTGCGTAAATCTTGTAATGGAGCTTGTCTCCGTCGGCCGTTTCCTCGAATTCGAGCGGGATGCTTTGCTGTTCGGCCGCCTCGTAAGCTTGAAAGCTCTCAATCCCGTCGGAGCCGGAAGCATTGAGATCGACGAGAACGCCGTTAAAGGCTCCGTCAAAATGGTATGTATCCCATTCTGTCACTGTCATATTGCCGTCGCGATCGATGCGGGCATGAATCTCTACCTCGCCGATTTCAAACGAGCGATCCTCTGCGAACGCGGTCCGGACAAACAGAGGCATGAGAAGAAAACCTAAAATACCGGCGACGATTACGGCTAATGTAAGGCATCGTTTTATCCGGTCTGATGCAAAATGGAATGACGCCCTGACTGCCGCTGCTCCCATTGTCCCCCTCCTCTGCGATGTTTCGTGTCGTTATCATAGTCAAAAAGGAGGATAAAGTCATCAAACTTTCGTTTGATTTTGTCGAATTATGCCAGGGATAACGGCGACAGACGGCCCTTCCGAGGCATTCGCGGGGATTTACAAGCCGCCGAGATTAAATTCTCTGGCTTTGGCGATCGCCTGGCCGCGTCGTTTGACGCCAAGCTTCCCGTACAGATGATGCGTGTGGGTTTTGACGGTCGCCTCGGTAATGGCCAATAAAGCCGCAATCTCCTTGTTCGAATACCCGGCTGCAATCGCGCGAAGCACCTCGGTCTCCCGATCCGACAGCGAGGATTCCGGATTGCCGGACGTTCCGGATTTTCCGGCGGCGCTCCGGGCGACGGCTTCCTTCTCGATGGACCAGACTCCCCAGACCGCATCCGAAGGCTCTTCGAACAGGGACAGATAAGCGAAGTTTTTCACCAACGCTTCGATGTCCGCGGCGATTCTTTCGGAGAAAACGTCGGCAATCTGCGTGTTTTCCAAATACAGGACGGCGGGAGAGGCGATCCCGGGCAAGTCGATAGGCAAGCAGAGAATCGACTTCGACCGGCCTGCCGCAATGTGCGGGTCCGCCAGAAATTCGCTCTGCTCCGCATTTGGCAGCACTACGGGGCCTTTCTTCGCGACGGCCGCTTTCAGCACCCCTTGGGCCAGCGCGCTCTCCTTCCGATCGCCAACGCCGTAATAGGCAAGAACGCGGAGCGCCGTTCCTTCCGAGGTCGCCGCGATCAGGCCGCGATCCGCTCCGGCTTTGCGACAGGCGACCGCCAGCAGCTCCTCGGGCCGCATCGTTTTTAACGCCGTGGCGGGTTCGAACGGACGATCTCCCGATTCCGTCAAGCGTTCCGATCGCTTCGGTGTCCGCCGTTCCTCCGCGGCCTCCGCTTCCGGCAGCGAAGCAAACGCGCGAATCGATCCCTCCACATCGGGATGCTCTTGTTCCAGACGATTCCGCTTGGCCGCGTAACCATAAGCGGAATAAGCGGACATCGCTTCGAGCAAAGCGATCAGCGCTCCGGCCTCCATGCCCTTCTCGCGGTAATACAGAGCCAGCCTCTCCATGCACAGCGGCCGGAAAACGCTCGGAAATTCGTGCTTCGCGCAGGCGGCCGCTCTTTCGTACGCATGGAGGGCAGCGCGATTCTGCCGGTTGGCCTTTGCCCATTCGGCCCGGATCAGCCAATAAGCGGAGCTGCTGCGGCCGAACGGCCCTTGCCAGGCGTCCATCCTCTTGATCCTCCGGCGAATCGCCCGGGACCATATCCGACGCTCAGCCTTGGTCCCTTCCTCGTACAAAGCCGCTTGAGCCAGCGCTTCGAACAGGAGCACCCTTCGATTGCGAACCCAGTCGATCTTCATCTCCATCGTCTTCGCCCGCTGCGCGAAGAGGAGCGTCTCCGCATACCTGCCATGCAAGTAGGCTTGCTCGGCGCGCAAAACAAAGTCGTAATTGTCCGGCTGTTCCTCTTCTCCTTCCGGAGGATTGGAGCGGGTATAGCGTTCCCATGCGCCGTCCTCTTCGCAAGCTCGAAGATAGCTTTTCACAAGACGAATCATGCGCAGGGACGTCGCGTCCAGCAGCGGTTCCGCCTCTTGCTCCAGGTAACCGACCAATTCACGCAGCTGCCTGGCCGTTCCCCAGGTGGAGATCAGGCTCGTAATCGCGGCGAGGTTAAAGAAGGTCACCTGATGCTGCTCCCTCGTCTGGCGCAGCACTCGCTCCATTATGGAAGCCGACTCCTCCGGGCGCTCAAACTGCTCGATCATCCCCTTCGTATATAACCGCCTGGTCTGTTGAGCGGGGCGAACCCGCAAGCCGCTGCTCCAGGCGTCGCGCAGCCGCTTGGGCCAATGGCGGTATATTCCGGGCAGCCCGCGCTGCAGCAGCAGCTCGAAGGAATCCAGCAAGTTCAGGAAATACTCGTTGCGCCCCCGCGTCAGTCCGTGCCGGACGAACCGGGAAAAGGCATAGAGCAATAAAACGGGATCGGAAATGCTTAGCGTATACATCAGACCTAACAAAATTCTGGATTGCGCGACGTATTCAAAATCCAAATTGTCGGCGATCCGCTCGTCCTTCGCTTCGATCCTGCGCGCCAACAGGGTCGCCCGGAACGCTTCCGTCAACGCGGTCAGCGGAGATACGCGTTCGGGGAGGCGCCAGCCAAAGACGGCCATCGTATCCCGACTGAGCCGAAGCGCGATTCCCGGATCGTTAACGGCAAACAGATCCTGCTGACAGAGACAGGCGGCCAGCCGGTCTTCGTCTGACAGCTTGTCGGCGTGCTCTCGAATCCAGACGAACCCTTCGACCGCCCGTTCCGTGGAGCCTCTGTAGTGCAGCAGGTTATAAAGCTGGTACCCGATTTTACAGGCAAGCTCGTCCGGTTGTTCCCCTTCCCGCTCTGCGAGCCCCAGCGCTTGTTCGAAATCGTCCGTCGCTTGGGCGAATCTGGCCTGGTTCATGGCCAGCATTCCCGCCGTGTAATTGCGCTCCGCCAACAGGCGTCGGCGATGCCCGGACAGCTGGTCCGCTCCCAAATTCAGGTGCCGCCGCGCCGTCTCGCCCGCTTCTTCTCCCCCATGCCGATCGTAGACCTCCCCGATCCGGCAGTGCCAGACGCTCCGTTCGTTCTGCGGTATGCTCCGGTAAAGCTTGGACTGGACATACGCGGACAGGAACAAATAATCGTCTCCGGCGTCCTCTTCCGGACTGATGAAGCCCGATGCCTGAGCGATCTCTATCCATGTCCGCAGCCGGTCTTCGTCGAGGTTAGACAGCTCGATCAGCGCCCGCACAGAAAATCGGGGGCCGATCAACGCCGCGATGGTCAGCGCGTGGACCGACTCGTCCGGCAGCCGCTCCATAAGGTTGTCCATCGCCTGCTTGTACCCCTCCGAGACCGGCGCCTTGGAAATCAGATCTTCCGTCCATTCCCAGTGGTGCCGTTCGTAGTGATAGGATAAGCTGCCCTCGGCATGCCAGCGTGTCAGATTTTCCTCGATTTCGCGCGGCACGCCGCCGCTCCACTGCTGCAAAGCTCCGGCCAGCACCCGCACGCGCGGCGATCGCTCGTGCAGCGCAGCGGTCAGCCATTCCAGCACATGCTCATACCCGAGAGGCTCCAGCCTGAGACGGGAGATCGGTAGCTCTTTGACCTGCAGGCTCGCAGCCCGGTCTCTTAAGTCAATTGCGGCGTCGGAATGCAAAAGCACAAGCAGCCCGCCGCGACTTGGCTCCAGCCGCTCAAGCCAACCGAACGCCTCGTCGATGACGGACAAGTCCGCACGTTCCCCGTCATCGAGGATCAACACGTGCTGCAATTCCCTCTCGGTCCGGTACGTTCGCCCGGCCTGGACGTCCTGCCGGCAAAGCGCTTGCCGCAGCCACTGCTCCTCCGCTTGCTCCAGCAGCTCGCCTCCGCTGCCGACGTCCAGCGCGGACACCAGCGCAACCAAGACGTCTTCCCGGAGCAGCTGCCGTTTCCATTCTTTCATCAGCCGCGTTTTGCCTATTCCTTTCGCTCCGGTTATCTCAAGCACTTGCCGCTCCGTACGAGACGCGCGGAAAACCCGATTTAACCCGGCAAAGTCCTCCTGTCTTCCCAGCGCGCGTTCCGGCTTGGTCAGCCTGCTCCGCCGGTCATATCGGCAAAGCTCCTCTGCGTGATTCGGGTTCTTGCGCATTAGCCGAAGATCCATCAGCATGCCGTAGGCCGTCTGATAGCGGGCTTGGGGCGACTTCTCCAGCGCTTTCCCGATGATTCGGCACAGGGGCCCCGCCGCCTCGGCGACGGGTTGCGGAAATGGACGCGGCGAACGGATGAGGTGGGCTTCCTCCCACGTCTGCTCGCCCTCCGGCTCTATCGGCAGACGTCCGGTCAGCATCTCGTACAGCATTGCCCCGAACGCATAGAGGTCGCTGCGCTCATCGGGCCTGCGTCCCAGTCCGAGCAGCTCCGGAGAACCGTATGCCGGGTTCCATGCGGTGGCGGCCGACCACGTCACCCCATCGCCGGACTGCACGTAAAAATCGTCAAGCTGCAGATCGGCGATGATCCCGCTCCGAAGATGCGCGTCATGAATCGTCTCCGCCATTTGAATGCCATACGTTATAACCCGATCCAGGGAGAGCGAAGACTCCTCCAGCAGGCTTTTGATCGATCTTGAGCTCGTTATGGACATGAATCGGTATCTCCGCGAGTTTTTAGTTTCTATTATAAAGGTATAAACGGTTTTACAATAGATGCTAAAATCCGACTTGGCCCCCTACCCTCTTTCGACAATCGTTTGCGGCGGGATGACCAAAAATTGTATTTTGACATTCCCGCGAATCGGCGCTAACATTATTTTTTACCTTGTCATCTAGTAACCATTACACGCATTTTTAAGGGGAAGTTGGATTTGGTTTTCAGTTCGGTCGGCTTTTTGTTTTTCTTTTTGCCGCTTGTTCTCGCGCTTTATTTCGCGGTTCCCTTCAAATATAAAAATATCATTCTGCTGCTGTTCAGTCTCGTATTCTATGCCTGGGGCGAACCGAGATACGTTCTGCTGATGATCGCGTCCATCCTCGTGAATTACGGGTACGGGATCTGGATCGATCGCGCGCGGCGGAACGAGAAGAAGAAAAAGCTGATTCTTGCGTCAGCGATTCTGGTTAATATCGGACTTCTGGGCTTTTTCAAATATGCGAACTTCATCGCCGACATCGTCAATTCGGTCTTCAACACAAGTCTGGAGCTGCGGCCGATTCCGCTGCCTATCGGCATTTCATTTTACACGTTCCATGCGTTGAGCTATTTAATTGACGTCTATCGTAAAACAGAAAAGGCGCAGCGGAATCTCTTCAAATTATCGCTGTACATTACCTTTTTTCCGCAGCTGGTCGCAGGTCCGATTATCCGTTACAACGCCGTCGCCAGGCAGTTGAACCATCGCGTGTTCTCTTCCGTGCAATTCGCCGAGGGGATTCAACGTTTTATACTGGGCCTGTCCAAAAAAGTACTGCTGGCCAACCCTCTCGGTTTGGTCGCGGACACGGTGTTCATGAATTCCGCCTCCGATCTGTCGACCGGCAGCGCCTGGTTAGGCATTATCGCGTATACGCTGCAAATTTATTTCGATTTCTCGGGATACAGCGATATGGCGATCGGGCTGGGGAAAATGTTTGGTTTCGAGTTCGCGGAGAATTTTAACTACCCTTATATTTCCCGGAGCATTTCGGAGTTCTGGAGACGTTGGCATATTTCTTTGGGCAGCTGGTTCAGAGATTACGTGTATATCCCGCTTGGCGGAAGCCGGGTCGCACGCTGGAAGGCGTATCGAAACCTGTTCGTCGTGTGGTCGCTGACCGGATTATGGCATGGAGCGAGTTGGACCTTTTTGGCATGGGGTCTCTATTTCGGTATATTGATCGCGCTTGAAAAGGCCGGACTGGACAAGCTGCTATCCCGGCTTTATCCCTTAAACCACGTTCTGGTGCTGCTGCTTGTCATGATAGGCTGGGTATTCTTCCGGGCCGACGATTTCGGCTACGCCGCGAATTTCCTGGCTTCCTTGTTCGGCGCCCGAGGCCATCCAGCATTCGATAACCAGGCGCTCTCGCTAATCTATATGAATTGGTACTACTTTCTCCTTGCGATTATCGCCGCTACGCCTTTATTCACGAAATTGCGGAGCTTGCGGCTTAATCCGCGGTTGGACCGCATACAAGCGGCAGTTTCTTTCGTATTCTATTTTTTCCTGTTCGCGGAATCGATCTTGTACCTGATTAATTCAACCTACAACCCGTTCTTGTATTTCCGGTTCTAACGATTTCTTAAGGGAGTATGCTTGTGAAAAAATCGATCTCGTACGTATATGTGGCCGCATTCCTGACGATTATCGGCGGTTTCTCTCTGGCCAGCCTGGTTATGCCGGACAGGAGCTTCTCGACAAGCGAGAACAGATCTTTAAGCGCGCGTCCTGTTCTCGGAGTCGATTCTTTAAGATCCGGAGCGTTCTTCCAGGCTATGAATCAATATTTGAACGATCAAATCGCGGCTCGCGATGAGCTGGTTACGCTCTTTCAGAAGCAGCAAAACTCCGAACTCTTCAATACGATGCTGTTCGAAAATCTGTTTCGCGATAACGTTCGACAGAAGCCGGAGGACGGCTCGAAAGTATGGGATGCGCGCATCGTGTCCAAGCTCGTGCTCACGAACCGGAAGTGGATTCTTCCGCTTCCCGGCAAATACGTCTATACCGGGTCGATCGACGAGGCCACGGACAAGCTTAACCAAGCGATCCTATTTGCCGAGGAGCAAGGAACGGAAACCTACTTCGTCTTCAACCCGTCGCGTACCAAAGCGCTGATGCATCTGTACCCCGCTTACCTGCGGACCGATTCGTATACCAAGTCGAAGGCGTATTTCCTGTCCAAACTGGATAAAAGCGTGAACGTCATCGACACGGGGCGGCCGTTCGATCGTTTTACGAAAGCGGAGCTGGAACAATTGTACTTGGAGACCGATCATCATTGGAATATCCAAGGCGCGTTTCTCGCTTACCGGGAGATGATTACGGAGCTCTCGAAGCGGTCGCTCGTATTCGAGGACGAGCCGATGGCTTTAGACGAGATCGAGGTTGCCCGGTTAACGGACGGACGGTTCGAAGGCAGCTATAATACTCAGCTTAATTACGCGATCAATCCCGACCATGCGGATCGAACGATCATTTACAAGCCGCGAATCCCATTCGAATTCGCCCGCTTTGAGGTAATTAACAAGGACGGCACGCAAACCGTCTCGGATTTTAACGATTTCTACGGATTCAAGCCGGGCGAATCCACTTATACGTATGGAACGATCTATGGGGGCGACAGACAAAAAATTACGTATGAGAATCCGCAGGCGAATAATCAATTGAACGTCCTGCTGCTGAAGGATTCGTTCATGAATCCTCTTACGCCCTACTTGGCTCGGCATTTCAACAAGCTGACCGTTCTCGATAACCGCTATTTCACGGAATTCAGCCTGCGGGAGATTATAACGAACGAGCATTACGATATGCTGCTCATCGCTTTCCACGACGATAATTTGTTCAGCGGCAATTATGAGTTCGAGAAATCTTCCGTACGATAGTTTCTGAGGGATTTTTCCCGAGACTTCGCATGCCGGATTTGTTAAGATAAAAATCTGAACATGATTTGGGAATCACGAAATCTAATAAAAGTAACAGGTGCCCTATGAAAACCTTTCTTCAGCTCAATACGATTTTTCTAAGCATGATTATGGAAGCGATCCCGTTCGTTCTGTTGGGCGTCTTGATTTCAGGCTTTATTCAGTCGTTCATTACGGAACGCTGGATTTCTCGAGTGATGCCTAGAAACCGGTTTCTCGCTTCCCTTTTCGGCTGCAGCATCGGCATCCTATTTCCTGCGTGCGAGTGCGGAATCGTTCCGATTACCCGTCGTCTATTGAATAAAGGCGTCCCTCTCAATGCGGGCATCGCTTTTATGCTGACGGGGCCTATTATCAATCCGATCGTTCTATTCTCGACCTATATCGCTTTCGGGAACGATTGGCGAGTCGTCGTGATCCGCGCGGGAATGGCTTTCCTGGTCGCTTTGGCCGTATCTATGTGCGTCGCGCTTATGTTTCCTGTGCTGCCGCTGCGGCTGCACGAGCAGCAAATCGCCGCATCGGCGGAGACCGTCGTCGAGCCTCCCCGTCGCCAGCCGTTTTTTCCGAAGCTCGGCCATGTGTTCCTGCATGCGATTGACGAATTTTTTTCCGTGGGAAAATATCTCGTGCTCGGCGCTTTTATTGCGGCCAGCATGCAGACTTTCATTCCGACTTCGTCCTTGCTGCATATCGGCAGCAATCCGGTCCTGGCCTCTCTGGTCATGATCGGATTGGCGTTTACGATGTCGCTCTGTTCGGAAGCCGATGCGTTTATCGCTTCTTCTTTCCGCAGCACCTTCTCAATGGGGTCGATCTCCGCCTTCCTGGTGTACGGCCCTATGATCGACATCAAGAACACGCTGATGCTGCTCGGTTCGTTTCGCGGTAAATTCGTCGCCGTCTTGATTGCGCTCGTCACCCTGTTTACGTTAATTGGATCGTTAATCGTTGGGAGGATTGTAGGATGACTCGTTTTTTTATCTTGTTCGGCTTTGCGATGATGTTCTCGTTCATTCATTTTCAAGGCCAATTGAACAAATATATCAACACGCGTTATGCTTATTTGTCGATCAGTGCAATTGTCATTCTGCTGCTTCTCTGTGTCGTGGAAGTGATCAGAATGTATCAATTGGAGCAGGCGGAAAAGAAAAAAGCGGAAGAGATCGCGTCGCAGCATGATCAAGAGCCTAACAGCGAGCAGGAGCCAGATCATGCTCACGAACACATACACGCTCACGATCACGTGCACATGCATGCGCACGATCATGCAAGCTCGTCCCACCCGCACGATCATTTCGGACATTCTCACGAATCGTCCTCCCGATGGAAACGCTCTGTCGGTTACTTGGTGCTCATTTTCCCCATATTTACGGGCGTTTTTCTGCCGGTATCGACGCTTGACTCGAGCTTTGTGAAAGCCAAAGGCTTCTCCTTTCCCTCGATGGAGCTCTCTCTGTCCGACCAAAACCCCGGCCAGCATCAGTTTCTCAAGCCGGATTCCAGCGTGTTTTACGGCAAGGAAGGCTACAATGAATTTAAGAACAAAGAGCTTGAGGCGTTCATCGATCTCGATACGGTCTCTCTGGACGATGAAAATTATTTGAAAGCAATGGAGGTTCTTTATAATTATCCGGGCCAGTTCATGGGGAGGACGATTTCGTTTAACGGATTTGCATATAAGGGAGAACAGGTGGACGGAGATCATTATTTCGTCTTTCGCTTCGGTTTTATCCACTGTGCCGCGGATTCCGGAGTGTTCGGGATGCTGGTCGACTTTCCCAAGGGGACGGATCTCAACGACGACGACTGGGTTCATGTAACAGGTACGCTGACCTCCGAGCTGTATCAACCGTTCAAGCAGACCATTCCCGTGCTTAAAGTAACCGAGTTCCAAAAAATTGCCACGCCTAAAGACCCCTACGTTTATCGGATGTTTTAACGGAACGGTTTAAGAGCGGCAAAGCTACATTTGCCGCTTCTTTAGATTGCGGCCTCTGGCTGCCGCCGGATTGTTTTCCAGGAAACGTACCAAATCGCGAAGCAGTTCAAGCGTATTCCAGCTAAAATGATGCTCCAACTGCTCGACTTCACTCTCCACGCGCTGCTCGGGCACCCCAATCAGTCTAAGAAAACGTTCCAGCAGCCGATGTCTGTCGAGCAGTTGCTGGCCAATTCGGGTTCCTTTTCCCGTCAAGGAGATCCGGCCATATTTCTCATACTCCACATAGCCGGATTCTCCAAGTTTCTGCGCCATCTTCGAAGCGGACGAGGGATGGACGGACAACGCGTCGGCAACGTCGGAAACCCGAGTGTACCCTTTGGCAAGCGACAACAGATAGATTTGCTCCAAATGATCCTCCATGCCGGGCGTTGTCATCTCGTCCCCTCCTGTTAGTTTGATGTCAAGGTCGGCCGCATGAGTCTCGACACGATGCCGTGCTTCGGCGAAGCGACGAAGCTGATCATGAAGATCAGTCCGGTCGCAAAAGCCATCGATCCGGAGATGGATGTATCCAGCCACACGGCGATATAATAACCGGCAACCGCGGCAGCAATGCCAAATATTCCGCTTAACCCCATCATCACCGCCAGTCTGTCCGTCCACAGATAAGCGGCCGCCGCCGGCGTGATCAGCATCGCCACCACCATAATCGCGCCCACAGCATCGAAGGCGGCTACCGTCGTCACCGAGACGAGCGCCATAAAAACGTAATGCATAAGCACAACCGGAATGCCTATACTCGCCGCAAGCGCGGGATCAAACGAAGTAAGCTTCCATTCCTTGAAAAACCCGATGATTGCGACCAAAACGACGACCAGCACGAGCGATAAAATAAAGACCGCTTCCGGCACCTCTCCGATCCAGGGCAGCCTCGTTTTCTCCCATGGAATAAACGTGATTTCCCCCATCAAGGTGTGTTTGACATCCAAGTGGGCATTCCCGACCTTGGTCGCAATCAGCACGACGCCAACGGCAAATAAAGAGGTAAAAACGACGCCTATGGAGGCTTCCTGCTGTACGCCGAGAGAATGCAGCCACTGAATTAAAACCGCGGTCAGCAATCCGGCGGCGATTGCGCCGATCAGCATATGACTGCCGCTCAGTTCGCGCGTGACCAAGAACGCGATCACGATGCCCAGCAATACGGTATGGCTGATGGCATCCGCCATCATCGCCATACGGCGCAGAATGAGCAGTGAACCGATCAGCCCGCAGGATACTCCGACCAGCGAAGCGGTCAGTATGATCCAGCCGGCATAGCTCATGCCGAATTCCCCCTTTCCAGCGCTCCCTGCGGATGAACGGACGATTGATTAAGCAGCTTGCGTTGGCGTTACTGCTGAATCCCGGTGACCAGCAAGCCTTTGCGAACGCCAAAGGCCAACGAGACGACAAACAGAGAAGCGGCCGCAATCACGATAAACGGGCCAGTCGGCCATCCCTTGCCGTACGCGGTTAGCAGCGTTCCGATGACGCCTGATCCGCCTCCGAACAAGGCCGACAATACCATCATCCATTTGAAGGAGTTCGTCCAGTATCGCGCGCTGACGGCCGGCGTAATCAGCAGCGCCGCCATCAGGATGACTCCCACCGCCTGAATGCCGACGACAATAACCAGCACAAGGCTAAACATATACAGGCTGTTCATCCAGCGGCTTGACAACCCTAACCCTTTGGCAAACGCCGCATCGAACAGAAACAGCTTCCATTCCTTGAACGCGATCACCGATAGCAAAAGAACAAGCAGCGCCAATCCGGACATCAGCCATACGTCTTTGCCCACCATCGAAGCCGCCTGGCCGAAGATAAAGCTGTCCAGGCCGCTCTGGCTGGCCCCGGCCATGCGATTGACAAAGGTCAGCAGCATGATGCCGAGACCGAAGAAGACCGACAGGATGATTCCCATCGCCGCGTCTTCCTTGACACGGCTTGAAGAGCGAATCCAGTGGATAAGCAAGGCCCCGAACAGCGCGCTCGCTGCGGCTCCGGCGATCATGACCGGCAGATTCTTCACGCCAAGGATGGCGAAACCGATAATAACGCCCGGCAGAGCCGCATGGGACAACGCGTCGCTCATCAGGCTTTGCCGCTTCCAGTAGGCAAAGCAGCCGATAATGCCGGCAGCCGTTCCCAAAATCAAAGTGCTCAGCAATACCCATTGCGCGTTATGCGACAATCCCAGCATCATCCCGACTTCGCTCCCCTCCAGCGCAGCGTTCCCCCGTACGTCCGATAAATATTGTTCTCGGTAAAGATTTCTTCCGTAGGACCATGCGCAATCACAGTTCGATTCAGCAGCAGGACGTGGTCAAAATAATCTTCGACCGTCTGCAGATCGTGATGGACGACCAGCACCGTTCTTCCCCGGCTTTTCAGCAAGTTGAGCGTCGTCATGATCGCTCGCTCCGTAGCCGCGTCCACGCCGGCCAGCGGTTCGTCCAGGAAGTACAGATCCGCATCCATGACGAGAGCCCGGGCCAGAAAGACCCGCTGCTGCTGGCCGCCGGAGAGCTGGCTGATTTGGCGCGAAGCGTAATCCGCCATGCCCATCTCGGCCAAGGCTTCCATCGCCTTTTCGCGATGCGCTCGTTTGGGCCATTTCAACCAGCCGATTTTTCCGTACAGTCCCATTAATACGACATCAAGCGCATGGGTCGGAAAATCCCAATCCACGGATCCGCGCTGCGGCACATAGCCGATTCGGGACTTCGCCTGCGGGTACGGCGCCCCCCAATAAGACACCTTCCCCGCCAATCGGGGATGCAATTCCAGCATAACCTTGAGCAAGGTCGATTTCCCCGCCCCGTTCGGCCCTACGATACTGGTCATCGTCCCCGGCCCGACATCGAAGCCGACGCTGTCCAGCACTTTATTTTTGCGATACGAAGCGGATAACCCCTCAACGCTTAAAACCGGGAGCATCCCCGTCACTTCCCTTCAGCGCTTAACGCTTGATAAATCGTATCGACATTATGACCATACATCCCAAGGTAAGTTCCTTCCGGCGTACCTGCGTCGCCCATCGCATCGGAGAACAATTCGCCACCTACCGCTACATCGAGCCCTTGCTTCTTGGCTCCCTCGATTACGGCATTGATGGAGGCCGGATTAATGCTGCTTTCCACGAATACGGCAGGCACCTGGTATTCCACCAGCAGCTTTACCGTGTCCTCGATATCGGATAAACCCACTTCGTCTTCGGTGCTTAGCCCTTGCAGCCCGATGACATCAATGTCGTTCATCCGTCCGAAATAACCGAACGCGTCGTGCGCCGTAATCAGCACGCGTTTTTCTTTCGGGATCTGTGACAATTTCTCTTGCGCATCCGCCTTCAGCTCATCCAGCTTTTGAAAGTACGCCTGCTTGTTGGTTTCGAAATAATCCGCATCGCCAGGGGCGGCCTTCTTCAGCTCCTCGACTGCCGCATTCAGCGACTGCTTCCACAAGTCAATGTCGAACCAGACATGCGGATCGGTTGCCCCCTCTTCGTCCTGTAATAGCTGATCCGCCGGAATGGACTCGCTAATCGCGAGCGTAGGTCTGGATTTGCCGATTTCCTCGAACACTTTGACCATATTGGCCTCCAGGTGGAGCCCGCTGTAGAGAACGACATCGCCGCTTTCCAGCTTGTCGATATCCCCTTGGGTCGCATTATACAAGTGCGGATCGACGCCCGGTCCCATCAGGCTTTGCACCGTTACCCGATCGCCTCCGATGACAGAAATCGGTTCGGCAATCTGCGCAATGGTAGTCACGACGTTCAGCCTTTCTCCGCTTGCTTTTTCATCCGACTTCTTGTCAGATCCGCACCCTGCCATCACCACAGCCAGAACCAGCAAACACACTCCGAATAAAATTCCTCTTTGCTTAAAACGCATACGCTCCACTCTTTTTCTCCTCCTAAAAATGAATTGTTCAAACCCAAAATATTTTACCTAAGGCAAAACTTATGGTCATGTATAACTTAATTATCAACTTTTCTGTTGTCAAGACTTTTTGTTCGTTCTATTTGCTTTAGGTTTAAACGGAAATCAGTTAAACCGTTGATAAAACTGGGTTTTAATTATTCTTTCTAGAGATAGAATTTATGTTTCCCTAAGGAAACTTTTTTATTAAAGAGTCCTCATCTTCTGGTTTTTCGCTCCGTTATACTCATGAAGCTGAGTTTTGCATGAAAATTAGTCATTGCAAACAGATGCCTTCTTGATGTAGAATAACAGCAATTTAAGATTTGCCTACGGGAAAAACTTTTTCTATTAGGAAAAATCACTGACGCATATCCCGCTAGTCGTGAACGAGGGACAAAACGAGGAGGTCTCGGGATGACATTCGAACAATATCACTGCTACTCCCTTTTCCAACCCATTGTCTGGCTCGAGGATCAACGAGTCTATGGGTATGAAGCTCTTCTTCGTTCATCCGAGAAGATTTTGCCGGACCATTTATTTCGCTTGGCGCGCACCCGGAACGATTTGTACGAATTGGATTGCCGTGCGATGGCCGGATCGATCTCAACCTATTTTCAACAGATAGGCCATGACGAACCGGCTGCCTGGTTATTTGTCAATGTCTTTCCTTCCACCCTGCTAAACCCGGCGTTTAGCAAGTGGATCGTCCAGGATATGCTGAACAGTCGATTCCCTTTAAATCAAATTATATTGGAGATCAACGAAGCGCCTGAGGAAGAAAAGATGTGGGATATCGGCTTGCTGGGGGAAAAGTTGTCTGAAATGCGCCGATACGGCTTTCGAATTGCGCTTGACGATGTCGGTTCGGGCGCCGCCTCGCTCAAGAAGATTGTCGAATACGAGCCGGACATCGTAAAGCTGGATCGCTATTTCGGCAAGCAGTTGGCCAGGAACACAGCCAAGCAAAGATTGGTGTCCCTGTTTGCCGAGTTTTGCCGCGGAGAAATGCTGCTTGTTCTGGAAGGCATCGAACACGCCGACGATCTTTCCGTCGCACGATCGCTGGGCGTTCCGCTCGGCCAAGGCTATCTGCTCGGACGTCCGGCGGCTCGCCGCCATCCCTCATTTGACTACAGTCATTAGAAAGGACTAGTCGCATGCACGCATCAAAGCCGCTTCAGCCTGTCTCAAGTGAACGCCGCACGATTTTGGTTGTCGTTTTCGGATTGTTAATTGCGCTGCTCGCAGCGATCATTTTTGCCAGTTCGGTCGGCCCGGTGTCCATTCCCTTCTCGCGGACCGGCGCTATTTTGTTGGAGAAAGTCGGACTCCAGCTTCCTGTCGCGTTTACGGAGCGGGAATGATTTGCGGCAACGGAATTTCTGAACGACGCCGCAGACTATGTCGATGCGCTTGCTGAGTGTATTGCAGAACGAATGGATTAGAAAGATGCCCCGGGATAAAATTGTTGGATCAAGGAAACATTAATCCCACTACGTATCCCGGGGTGTGATATTATGCCGTATTTGATCAGCCTTGCGCTCATGTTCGTGGGCCTGACCTGTATCAACGTTATTTTCTCTTACCAGAGCAAGCATGTTGCTCCGCATTTCATATCCACGCTAAAATTCCAGCTCCTGATGCTGCCTTTCTTTCTCGCTGCCAATTTAAGCGTCGGATACGGAGTCAAGTTCGGCATGAAGGCCGTTAATCAACTGGGTTATGTCCTCATTATCGCCAAATGCATCGAGGTGCTGATCTCGGTCTGGATGGGATATTGGTTTATGAAGGAAATTCCTTCTTGGAAAACGTGGATAGGCCTCGCCGTCATTATCGTTGGCGTCATCCTGGTTAAGCAGAAGTAGGAAACGGCTCTAAATCCACATTCTCTTAAGCCAGGCGCGGTAAATGGATACTTCTGGGCGATAAATCCCGCTCTTGAAATACGATTAGCGAATATTCTGTTTCCTGACTTTCTGAATCAAGATCAGTACCGCAATTAAGTAAAATAGATAGCGAATGGAATGAAAATAAGGAAATAGATATATCCTGTCTAAATTATCTGACACTAACTTTTGAAATAAAAAAGGGATGACAACCTCCAGAAGATTGCCTGCTAAGAATAAAGAAAATACCCAAAGCATTCCCCAATTCTTTTTCTTGAAGGTCAAAAAAATGCCAAACGCCAGGACTACGGTTGTAACTCCCAAAGAATAGAAAAAGATCATAACTGCCTCCGAACGATGCTATTTTGTAATTCACTTCTAACCCGAGCCGAGAGCGCATGCCCTATTTCATTATTTAATGTTTATCAAAATGGGCACTATGATGAGTCCAAGAGATATTAAGATA
This sequence comes from Cohnella cellulosilytica, assembly GCF_042431195.1. NCBI lineage: Bacteria > Bacillati > Bacillota > Bacilli > Caryophanales > Paenibacillaceae > Cohnella > Cohnella cellulosilytica. The sequence continues at coordinate 204,251 of NZ_JBHMDN010000008.1, read as the reverse complement.
AATAGCCAAGTTGTCGTTTTGCTCAGCTTGATATTCTGTTGGCTTTTATACCACCCATTAAATTGAAAGTAATTTCTGTATATTACAAAAAAGATAAACAGATTGCCTAGAGTCATGCTCCAATAATATTCCGTCCTTCCGGTTATGATTTTAAGGAGATTTCTTTCGACTAAATCCAACACATACAAAGTGAGTGCAAATAAAACAATTATTCTACAAAGCTCTAATACAAAGGTTGTTAATTTCTTCATTGGATCTTATTCCCTTTCATGCATTGCAAAATTTCGACTAGCGTTATTGTATTCATAATGCCCCACTGCCTTTAGTCGCGAAGAAACTGTATCTCGTTAGATGAAGTTCAATCCCTTCGATGAAATTACCAATAAAAAATCTGCAATTTTCATTGCAGACGCTTGAGCTCTAAGTTGAGTAAATCAATATTGAAATTTCCATTAAGTAAGATATCCAGTCCAAGTAGTCCGTTTACATTGTGATACTTAAATGATGTAAAATCTATTTCTACATTTTGAATTAAATAATCACCAATTTCAATTGAATCTATCTTCTTAATAAATGCATACTCTTCTCCACCGATTCCAAAACTGGTAATGAAATGGTCATCCAGGGTTGCCCTTATTTCGATCTCGTCTACTGCATCTTGGGATATTAGCGTATGGCTTGCACCCGTATCAATTACAATATTCTTGATTAACTTTTTTTTACCCTTGTACTGGACTGTTATTTCAGTGAATAGGAGTCCTTCTCTAAATTCAATTTGCATTTAAAGGTGTCTCCTTAAACCAATGTATCTTCGAATGATTACTTCAACTTTTTCTCTAGAAGTATGATAAACAAGCGTTCTGTTCTTACAATTAAGTAACTCTCGCGTCGCATCTTCGTCCTTAACCGGACCGATCAAAGCAATTTCATCAATAATCTCTTTATTATCTTGTTCGATCGAATGCAGAATTTCAAACTTGACAAATTGATTGGGATAGATCCTTTGAGCTTCCTGCCATTTCACGTTGGATCCCTCCAAACGGTTTTGAATTCATTATACCACTTATGGGAGAGCAAGGAACTATTGAGCGTTTCGAATCGGGAGGGAGTTGATGCAGATTGCATTTGTTTTGATTCTCCGGTTCACAAAAAGCGCCTCCAAAACCACAAAATAAATTTTGCTTCAAAGGCCCTTCCAGGCCAGCGCTTTCGTTTATCGCCACCTTGAATCGTCAACAAGCATCGTAAGTTTCTCTATGGGTGCCAACGCCTTGATTAAGTATGATAAGGTAACACCGAGTATTATTGAGGGAGCAAAATATGTAATTTCTTAGTTAGAGAAAGGAGGATCCTTCTCTCTTGTCGAATATTTGGGGGTGATGGAAGAATTTAAGAGAGGAGGAGATCGTTATGTCTTCGGACAAGCAGTCACCCACTATACTGAATGAATCAGTGAATAAGCCATCTATTGTACAGTCTTCTAGACAAGAACGTTCTGTCGAAAAACCTTCGATAGTTGTTCCTCCCAAAAAATAACTAAGGAGACTTCAATGCCAAACAAAAAGCTACCATTGTCAAAAAGTGGAAAACTTGTACAAGACTCAGTCAATAAACCGTCCATGGTTAAACCTACTTCAAATCCTCCAAAAGAGAAGTAGATTTTTCTTCGTTTTGGGCAATTTGAAATTTCTCAGAGTCAAAGATTTTAACATAAGTCCCTGATTTGACATCCACAAATACCTTGTCAACAGGGACTTTTTTTTCTCTAACTATTCGGGTTACATAATCCACGTGATTTAAACTAATTCTTTCAGGTTCGAAAGTTCTTGACACTTTTCCCAACTCCCCAATGAGAGCTGATTCAGGTTTATCGATTTTACCAATTTCAACAATTTGAGCTTCTTTTTTGAGAAATAACTCATCCCAGACTGATGTATGTTCCGAGAGGTCAGCAAGCCCTTTTTTGTTACGCACATAATTTGTTACATCCCTTAACTTCTTCATTCCATACAGAACCCAAAGTGCACTAAAGATATAACTAACAGGAACACTCAGGAGAAGGAACCAAAGTAAATATTCGGGTTTCTGCGCCGCTTTAACCATTTCATTAATAGTCCATACCTGATTTATTTTCTCCGACCAGCTCAATATGTAATATAAAGTATTGTGAAAAAGCAATGTGGCAACAGAAACTGGGATCCATAAAAGCGCTGATACAGTTGTGAATTCAACGGGAGTATGCTTCACTACTGGATTCATTCCAAATGCCTGCATCCAGAAGTACATGAAAAAACCTGGGATCACAAATATCATAGTTCCAACAAAACTATCCATATCCCCTACTCATCTCCTTAAAACAATTATTCTACATCATGGAAATATATCCTTTCTTCAGAAATTGTCGGTGGAATTCTTGTTTCTCATCAATCCGCTCTTTTTCAAGAGTGGATTCCTATTTTAATTTTTTTACTTGATATAACTGTTCCGCTTACTAGGACGACTACTGAGGGAGCATTTCCATTTAAGATACTCCCCCCAACTGTGTGTTATTCATATGGTTATGTCACTTGCACTTTCTTCAATATTTACAATTAAAAGTAGATGTGCTATCTTTAATATCAGGCCTGAGAGAAGGTATCTGTGGGCTTCACCTCTTCATTGAAGGGAGGTGCGACAATGATTCGCTTTCGGACAAGGCGGTTGGAAATTGTAATTTATTTTTCAATCCGTAAATATTAACCGAAAAAATTAGTCGCAGGGTTACGCAAGAAACTAAAGCTGTCATTGGCCAGCTTTAGTCCCTGTGATAATAAAAATAAAATATAATGTTTAAATTCTTTTTTCGGAATTTTTCTCATATTTCTTTTCTTTAGTGTAACCTACGAAGTTCTTCTTTCCATCTCTCCTATAACCGATTTCTCTTCCCTATATGCAAGAGCCTGACCCTGATAGGAATATACAGATCGACTTTTGCCTTTCCTTCCGGATCTTCAAACGGATTGTTCATGCAGAATTCAAGACATTCTCGTTCGTCCGGATCAAATTCACTATGGGGAAGCCATTGGCCAAAAATGCTTTGATAGGCAATACCCAACTTATCGATTGTGTCATAAAAATGGTACAGTCCGTAGAGCCCTCCCGGCAATTTCCTGAATTGCACTTCGGATTCGTTCTCTTTAATAAACGATTGCGGCAAGGTCACGCATGCATCATATCGACACTCGTGTTCTTCCGTCGTATTTGGATCGTCTAAAGAAATTCCAATGAAATATTGATTTGGCGGATACAGCTGATACTTGTTTGTCCACTCCCCAGTTTATTCCACGCCTTATAGGTGTCCAGGTAGCTGCCAATATGCCTTACGAACGCAATTTCATACTCGGGCAGCTCTTTGATTGAAACATTCATTTGCCAAATCCTCCTCAGAAAATTGTTATGAACATTTCCATTATAACGAGAAGGACTCGGTTCCTCTTCCTGCTTATTGCTAAACGATAAAGAAATATTGCTATCTTTGTTTAGCGTTTGCCTATATTCACTCGGCGTCTTGTTGAATTGCTTCTTAAAGGCAAAATTGAAATTTGAAGCTGATTCAAAGCCGCACAGATGGGAAATTTCGAGTATCGTTCGATTGGCGTCGGATAGATAGGATAACGATTTCTCCAACCTGGCTTTTGTCAAATACGCAATAGGCGTCATGCCCACCATGGCCGAAAAAATTCTGGAAAAATGGTATTTTGAAAAGTGGGCTTCCTTAGCCATTAAGTCGAGCGTTAGCTTGCCGCTTAAATTGTTTTCAACCAAAGCGAAAACCTTGTTCATTCGGTCACTGTAATTGTTTGTGTCCATTATCGCTTTTTGTTCCTTTCGTGGGTTAGTCCGATGCGTGAACAGAGGGTTATGAATCGTCTGCTTAATGATTATATTCATTCGCTCTTTCACGACGCGACCCGGCCGTAGATAGTTCTTATCTTAGGCCGGGTCGCGCGTTGTCCGAATATTCTTCTTTGATTATACATCTGATAATCAAAGGCCGTAAGGCCCTCGACGTGAATATGGCGTTATATCCTTTATGTTTCTTGGGGAGTAGGTTGGGGGCTGAGCCCTCATCAGGAAGCCTGAGTCGCATATAAACGCGCATAAATGCCGCCAAGTCGAATTAATTCATCATGCGTACCGGTCTCGGCTACGCCCGTTCCTTCCAATACGACAATCTGATCCGCATGGCGAATCGTCGATAACCGATGCGCAATGACCAGCGTGGTGCGATCTTTTGAAATCTCATCAAGCGCCTCCTGGATCTCATGCTCCGTCTTCGTATCAAGCGCTGATGTCGCTTCATCGAGAATCAGGATCGGCGCATTGCGCAGAATTGCCCGCGCAATCGATAATCGTTGCTTCTGCCCGCCTGACAAGCGCACGCCGCGTTCACCAATGATCGTATGGTAGCCTTGTTCCATAAGTGCAATAAAATCATGCGCTTTGGCTGCTTTCGCTGCGGCTACTACATCTTCCTGCGCCGCTCCTTTCCAACCATAAGCGATATTGTCATACACAGACCCATCAAACAGGAACGTATCTTGCAGTACCATCGAAATATTATCCCGCAAGCTGGCTAATGTCACATCGCGAATATCGATGTCATCCAACTGAATCGAACCGACTTGCGGGTCGTAGAACCGATTGACCAAGCTGGCCAACGTTGTCTTTCCCACACCTGTTGTTCCCACAAGCGCCACCGTCCGTCCGGGTTCAATGGTCAGATTCAGTTTCTCCAGTACAGTCAAACCATCCTGATAAGCAAACGATACATCTTGAAAGACAATTCGCCCTTGTATACGAGGCAACGTGATGGCATGACGTTTTTCCGGCACATCTTCCACTTCTTCCAATACGTCAAACACCCGTTTAAGACCCGCTCCTGCCTTACCGGCCATTTCCATCAAGCCGGAGAAGGATTTAACGGGATTATAAAACATCCCCAGGTAGGCAATAAATCCGATAATATCTGCAATGCTGACTTCGCCTGTTCCGATCAGCCTTCCTCCAACAATCACTACTAATACCGTTCCGAGCGCGGTCACAAACGCAAGAAGCGGCTTTGAAGTTTCATAGAACAAACTGGCGTGCAAGTAGGTTTTTGTATGTTTAAGCGCCAGACGAGAGACGTTGCTTTGTTCCTCCTGCTGTCGATTGAAGATTTGAATTTCCTTTATCCCTGACATGTTCTCCTGCACCTTACCGGCAATTTCGCCCCGAACCCTGGAATTTTCACGCCACATCGGCGACAGACGCTTGCTCTGCCAAATCGTAATCGCCAGCAAAAGCGGGATCGTAATTAGGCTAATCAATGCCAGCTTCACATTGATTGTCAGCAGCAAGATGCCCACGCCGACAAAAGTCAGTACATTGACCACAAAATCGGGAATGGCATGGGCAATAAAGATTTCCGCCTCCATCGCGTCGTTCACGACTCGTCCGGTCAAATCGCCGGTTCGGCTTCGATTGAAATAACGCAAGCTCATTTGCTGATACTTGCCGTATAATCGTGTCCGCAAATCTGCCACATAGTGAAGAGCGGCGTAATGGTTCATGTAGCCTGACAGTGATGACCCAATGGCTTGCAGCAAAGTTGATGCGAGCAGCAACAAACCGATCGTCAACGCTTCTGCGGCAAAATGGGAACTGCCCTCTGTGGCCAGTTGTGTCAGAGAGCGAAGCGCCCATGGCAAATAAAACCCGGCGATCGTAGCGATCACGACACCGGCAAATCCAATCCCTAACTGCACCCAGTATTTTCGCGCCTCAACTAAAACACGCCATGCCATTCTCATGTCGCCATCGCCTCCCTCCGTTCCTTGCTGCGATCACGCATTAACTGATAGGTCACATAAACCGGACGCCCCGTTCGCGGCTCCAGCATAATATCCGCATCAATGGCAAATACCTCCCGCAGCGTCTGAATGGTCATCACTCGCTCAGGCGAGCCCTGCTCCACGATTTGCCCATTGCAAATGGCCACCATGTAATCGGAAAAACGCGCTGCCAGATTCAGGTCATGCAGCACCATCACAATCGTTACCTGCTGACTGCGATTAAGTTCGTACAACAGCTCCAATACCTCCAATTGATACGCCAAATCGAGATAAGTTGTCGGTTCATCCAACAAGATCAGATCCGTCTGCTGGGCCAGCGCCATGGCGATCCACACCCGCTGGCGCTGACCGCCCGAGAGCGTATCGACCTCACGATGCTCAAATTCGTCTAGCTGCGTCAGACTTAACGCCCAAGCAACGATCCGCTTGTCTTCATGGCTCAGCTTGCCGAACCCGCGCTGGTGGGGGAAGCGTCCATAGGCAACCAACTGCCCCACCGTCAAGCCGCTCGGAGCGGTCGGGGTTTGCGGCAGGATCGCCATCTGTTTGGCAACCTCTTTGGTCGGCAGCGTGCGAATATCTGCGCCGTTGAGATAGACCGTGCCGTTTTTCGGCTTGAGCAAACGTCCGACCGCTTTCAATACCGTTGATTTCCCGCAGCCGTTCGGCCCGATCATCGTCGTGATCTGCCCGCGGGGAATCTGCAGGTTCAATTCTTTCACAATAAGGGTGTCATCGTAGGCAATATCAACGTGTTTCGCTGTAATACATTCCATGTTATCCTCCTAGTTCGCCCTGGCCAATAAGTAGAGAAAGTAGGGAACGCTGATCGCCGTAATCACAATCCCGGTCGGCATAACCCCGCCAAAACTGATCGCGCGGGTAATCGTATCGGCCAGCACCACGATGAACCCTCCCGTCAGGCCGGCAGCCGGAACAAGCATTTTATGATCAGGCCCGACCAGCTTATGCGCGATATGGGGCGCAATCAAACCGACAAAGAAGAAGCTGCCGCCCAACGCCACGCTGCCGGAAGAAAGCGCAACCGCGGCCAGCGACAAGCCGAGAAATTCCGGTTTCACCGCCAGCCCCAGACCTTCCGCCGTCTGATTGCCCAGATGGAGGACATTCAGCATTCGCGCTTTATAAAAGATATAACCAAACAATACCAACACCCAAGGGGTCAATATAGCGATATAAGACCAATTATCGCCCCACAAGCTGCCGGCCGACCAGCGCAGCATAAAGTTCATCTGGGAATCGTCCAATTTAAGCGTTAAAAAGGTCGTCAATGCGCCATACCCGCTGCCAAGTGCCACACCGGTCAAGATCAGGCCGATGGGCGACACTTCTCTCCCGCGACGATAGGATAACAGGAAGATCAAGGCGGCCGCCATCAGACCTCCCACGAAGGCAAGCAGCGGCAAAATAACGAAGGAACGAGCCCCCATGGGCGCCAAATAAACCACGAAGACGAGCACAAACAAGCCCGAGCCCGAACTGATCCCCAGCGTCCCTGGACTGGCCATATCATTGCGCAGCAAGCTTTGCATCACCACACCCGCCGCCCCCATGCCGAGACCGACAAGAATGGATAAAACAATGCGCGGCAGACGGAGGGTAAGTACAATGAGATTTTGCTTTTCCGTGCCGTTTCCAAGCAGCACGTCCCATACTTCCAATGGAGAAAGATTCATCTTGCCGGAATTCATGCCAATCGCCGCAAACAACACAATCAGAAAGAACAGCAGACTGATTACGGCCATCCCCCGCCGCATCGTATAACGCTGCTTGATCATTCAAACTCCCTCCTCTGCTTGCGAGCCAGGAAGAGAAAGTACGGCACGCCGATAATGGAGAAAATAATGCCGATCGGCGTCTCGAAGGGTCTGTTGATCAACCGGCCAATCAGATCGGCCGAAACGGTGAGCAGCCCGCCGTAAACGGCGGTGGCCGGAATAATATAACGGTAATCGACGCCGACCAGATAACGGACCATATGCGGGGTGATCAGACCGACAAAGCCAACCGGTCCCACGACCACGACCGCAAGCCCCGTCAGCACCAGAATGACTATCGTGGACAGTCCTTTAACAAGCCCACTGCGAATGCCCAGCCCTTCGGCAACATCATCGCCCAAGCCCAGTAAGGTAACCGAGGGAGACAAGCCTATGGCGAGCAGCACCCCGCCGATAAACAACGGGGATATGATCAGCAACTCGCCCCATTTGACCCCGACAGTACTGCCCGCCGTCCAGAAGGCAAGCGCTCTCCCCAGATCGTAGTTAATCGCCAGGTACTGGCTGAGTGCGCCAAAGAGCATCGAGATCGACAATCCTGCAAGCACAAGCCGTTGAGGGGTCATGCCCCGTTCGCCCAACGAGGCGATAAAATACGTCATCCCTGTGGCTAGCGCGGCTCCCAGACAAGCGAACAATGCCGTTTGTCCATACGCAGTACCCGGGAAGAAAGCGAGACAAACCGCGATTGCAAAGCCCGCTCCCGAACTAATCCCCATCAGTCCGGAATCTGCCAACGGATTGCGCGTCGTCCCCTGCATAATTGCCCCGCAGACCGCAAGGCTGCATCCGACGACCAGGTCGGCTACCGTACGGGGGAACCGGAGGGTGCGGATAATCTGATGATCGGTGAGACTTGGATCAAACCGAAATACGGCCGCCCATGCATCCGCCAAGCGCATATCGGCAGCGCCAAAGGAAATTGACGCTGCCGATACAAGAACGGTTAACCCAAGCCCCACGATCATATACATCGTAAAATTCGATACGCTCGCCTGTTTTTGGGCTGACTTTATTTTCATAACCGCTTCCTTTCAATTCCCTACTCAAGATGGAACAAATGGGTCGTAAAATAGTCGATCTGGGCGCTCATGCTTTCCACATCATCGAACAGCATGACATCCTGGTCTTTTTCTTCCATGTATAACACCTGGTTATTCTTGACGGCATCGATGCTTTTCCAGATTTCCGAGTTTGCAAAATCGGAATCATGATTCACGTAAACAACGTAGTCACCCGTATACTTAGGAACAGCTTCGTAAGAAATAGCAGCACCGCCTTCACCAACCAGACGCTCAAACTCCTCAGGCATTGTTAGCTCTAAATAGGTATAGAGAAGACTGGCGCCTCTTTTTGCGGTTTCAGCATTAAACCCCCATTCGGCCCAATCCTGAAATACACTAACCGTTTTGGAGTCCAACGCATGTTCCTTAAGCTGCTGTTTTAGGGAGGCTAATTTGGCATTGAATTCATCCACTAGATTTTGCGCCTCCTGCTGCTTACCGAACACTTCTCCTATAAAATTCAGACGTTCTGCAGGAGCAAGGCCGGAAGAGATCGCAATGACAGGCGCAACCTTCGACAGCTTTTCATAATTATTGGCTGTAAATTCATCCTCTGCGATGCTGATAATCAAATCGGGATCATAGGACATAATCGTTTCAACGTCCCAATTATCATAATTCATCGTTGGAATTCCAGCCGCTTGATCAAAGAAATGAACATTTTCTCCTGTTACAAAACCCATTAGAGCAACCGGTTGTATACCCAGTGAAAATAATTCAGGATAGTACCAGTTGACGACCACTCGTTGCGGATTGATCGGAACCTCCACATCCCCCTTGATCGTGTGGATAATCCGCGTTTGCGCTGCGTTCTCCGTCTCCTTTGTTTCCGTGGTTGACGTCGTTTGCACCTGCGTTTGCGCCGGTGTCAAATCTGGTGACCCTGTGTTCGCTGGCGCTGATGATGAGCATGCCGACAATAACAGCATCAAGCTCATAGCAGCCGCCAATATCATTTCCTTGCTCCTTGTATTTCCCAACATGTGCAATTCCCCATCCCCTGTCGATTTGACTAGTCTGTCTAGTTCTCTCTTATTGTAAGGACGGTGAGAATCATTATCAATACCATAAACCTGCATGGATAGTGCGTTTATTTTCCGATAATCGCTTGGCGTCATTTTGTAATACTTTTTGAACATACGAAATAGGTTTTTCTCATTTATGAAGCCACAACCTTCAGCAATTTCCTTCACCGTTGCATTCGTATTCTCCAAGTGGTGCCGAGCGGTGTTTAGTCGCTTCTGTATAACGTACTCTTGCAGGCTGCTTCCTTCCCGTTTTTTAAATAAACGCGTCAACTGTCCGTTGCTTATGGCGAACATATCGGCGATTTCCTGAAACATAATCGGCTTTATATAATGCTCATCCAAATACCGTTTGGCCGAGATCACTGGATCTGGCTGTAGAAACTTTGTCTTTCCGTTCTCCAGATCCCTATATATTTCGTGCACCGATTGATAGAACAAGCTTTTGGTATGAAAATGATTCATCTCCGTTCTCCGATTCCAGCTGTCCATCATCTGTTGAAACAAACTGAGCAGCCCCACCGGATTTCTCGGCACATAGCCAAACTGTTGCAGAAACGGATTCACCTGCTCCAACAAGCGCTGCAGGTCCCTTTTGAAAAAGAGCGGCGTCTCCGCTTTATATAGCACCATATAGCTTTCCAACGTCACATCATCAGGCAAGATGCTGAGCACCGTTCCCTTCCCGCCATGAAAAAGACCAAACCGCTCCATTGCAAAAGCGGCTTCGTTTAGCTGAACATTCGCCGTTCCTCCATAGGCATACACCAACATACTGCTGGGCAATTTGTAATGCTGCAACGGTTGATTCGGATAAATAGGTTTGTGGCGCACATCCATCAATGAAATCGAGGAACGTGTCCATATATGAGCCATCGTTTCGAGCATTTCTGGAGTAAAGATTCGTATCGCTCCAGTGTCTTCTCGCATCTGTATTCACTCCATCACTAAAGGCTATCTATAGGTCAGTATAAATGATAATGATTATCAATGATATGAAGTGAGAATGAAAAAGGTTAGTTTTTTACTTGTTATGTATGAGGAAGACGGATCGGGTCATGAGGGAATAATGAGGCTCACTACACGGAGAACTTTGTTACTTATGCGGTTGGCAAAACGACGACTTTCGATCTCAAAGTGGAGGAATGGCGGGAAGCCTTACTGGTGAAGGGTTTTGGCATTTTTGAGCATTACCGTCTAACCCTCAGAAGAGGATCTCTGCGGATGTGTACAATACATTCCTCTTTGGACGTATGATATACAATGTTCCCAGGTGCAGCTTTAAAGAATTCTTTGTTTGCTTCCTCGTTAGATACTGAGTAAATAAGTGCGACTTCATCAATAATTTTTCTGTCTCCATCTTCATGCGATTTAAGGATAGTAACTAAAACAAATTGGTTTGGAAACAGTTCTCTTACTTCTTGCCATTTCATATCTGTTTCCACCTCCCATATGATTATTATGTTTATTTTAGCAAAGTTTGCTCAGCTATATGAGGTTATACTACTGCATTGGCATTGCACTGATTTTCTATAATGTTCATGTATTCACGACGTCGATCCCCTCACCAAAATTTATGTGGAGAAAATGAAAAAAACCGCGATTAACGCGGTTTAGAAGGTTCCGGCAGCCGTCAGTGTCCTTTCTTGCGGATCTGCTTGTGGCGGTTTTCTCCCCATTCCTTGGCCTTGGCGGTTGCGATTGAGATCGCGCGGCTTTCGGAATAGCCTTCCTCCAGCAGCTCGTTGGCAATGTCGATCGCTTTGTTGCGGATCGGGGCCATGAAGTTTTTGAGCGAATCCGGATAGTCGTCCTTATTCCAGGGCATCGTTTATTCCTCCCGCAGCTTTTCTACCCTCTTTTAGACGACTTCAGCGAATTTGAATCACGGCGCGGCCGATCGGCTCCTTACAAGATCTCGATATACCCTTCCGTCCCATGCACCCGAATGCGCTGCCCGTCTTTTATAAGCTTGGTGGCGTTCTCCACTCCGACCACTGCCGGCAGGCCGTATTCGCGCGCGATAACCGCTCCGTGGGTCATCAGTCCGCCGACCTCGGTGACCAGGCCTCTGACGGATACGAACAAGGGCGTCCAGCTAGGGTCGGTAAAAGACGTGACCAATATATCTCCGGCCTCCAAATCGGCCTCTTCCATCTTCAAAATAACGCGCGCTCGCCCCTCCGCCACTCCGGAAGAAACCGCTAAACCTGCAAGGGCTTCGGCCGGAAGGTTTTCCCGTTTGTACTTGCCCGCAACGATTTCGCCATCCGACGTCATCACGCGCGGCGGAGTCAGTTTTTCGTAAAGTTCGTATTCCTCTTTTCGTTGGCGAATGATCTCGTAATCCAGCTTATGAGTGCCTACGGCATCGCGAAGCTCCTCGAAAAAGAGATAATAGATTTCTTCTTTCTCACGAATAACGCCCGCTTGCACGAGCCGTTCGGCCTCCTTCAGCAAGGCTTGCTTATACACGAAGTAGCGGCTCACCATACCGTATTTGGGATATTCCCGATAACCGGCGAAATTCCGAACGAGGTCGATCATTCGTTTGGTTTCCCGGGCCTTCTGTTCGCCGTCCGGCAATTGCTGTAACCGCTCCAATAGCTCTTGCTCCTTTTTCGAAGCTTTCAGGAGCCCCTGTTCGAATTTCCGCTTGCCGGCATTGGGCTCGAAGCTTTGGATATTGCCCAGAATCAACGGGACAAGCGCAATCGGCTTCTCGCTCCAGCGCGTTCTCGTCACATCGATTTCTCCGGCGCATCGCATGCCGTATTTATCCAGATACGCCTGGATCGCGTCCCGGGCCTCCTGCCCGCCCTCGAGCTGATCCAACTCTTCCAGAAAGCGATCCTCTTTAACCTGATGCAAATAACGAACGACTTCCGGGTAAGGGCGAATCGCGTCTGCGACGTCCAACAGCGCCAGTCCCATCTCCGAAGTAATATTGTTCGCTACCGATTGAGAGAGCGTATCGGCCGCGTTTTTTTCGCCTAACCACTCTTTCATTTTTTCATTGATCCACGTCGAAGCGGCCATCCCCGCCCGGATGACGGCCGAGCTTTGCGGGTGGAATAAAATCTGCTTTAATTGCTGGAGATCCTCCAAAATAAACGCAAATACATCCGGTCCCGATTTCGTTTGGATGTTCCGCTTGAGCTCTTCGATCGAATCTTGACTTCTCTGAATCAGATCGGAGACGATGGACGGATCGTTCTCGATTTGCGTCGCTGGATCGACAGCGCTGCTCGGAGCTGCTTGCTCATCTAACGGCGCCTTAATAAAATCTCCCCGCTGTAGGAGCGTCGTAAGCGCGTCCTTGGTGAGCGGATCGGATTGGGCCAGGGTCAGCAAATTTTTCCTCCCGGCAGCCGTAGCCATTATAGGCGCAATGTCGACGAATAATCTTCCGCCGGCTGTGCGCATAGGCGCGGAAGTCGTTAACAGGTAAAAGGACAAGCCCAGCGGTTTGATCGGATCGGTCATCATTTGTTGATGACCGACGGATAAGTACACGTGGTTTTCCTGATCGCCTGCTTCGGGGATCGGGTACAAAGTGGTAATCGGCCGACTCTGGACGATATAGAACGTATGGTCCGCCAACCCCCATTCGATATCCTGCGGCCGGCCGAAATACGCTTCGATCCGTCTCCCTATGCGCGCCAGCCGTAAAATTTGTTCGTCCGTCAGCGCCTGCTCCTGCCGGAGGTTGGAATCGATCTCTCGTGTCTCCGTACCGCCTTCGTTCCGCGCATAGATCCCCATTTTTTTGTCCGATATTCTCTTCTCGACGATTTGCCCTTCCCGCACTTTATAGCAATCGGGAGATACCCGTCCGGAGACCAGCGCTTCGCCAAGTCCGAAGCCGGCATCGACGGACAGCAGCTTGCGGTTGGAGGTTATCGGATCGGCGGTAAATAAAATTCCCGAAACCTCCGGAAAAATCATCCGCTGAACGATAACGGACAAATAAACCTGACTGTGATCGAAGCCGTTCCGGATACGGTAAATAACCGCCCGGTCCGTGAAAAGGGACGCCCAGCATTTGCGAATATGCCGCAGGATCGCTTCCTTGCCGACGATATTTAAGTAGGTGTCCTGTTGACCGGCAAAAGAGGCATAGGGCAGATCCTCGGCAGTCGCGCTGGAACGCACCGCATAAGCATGCCGGTCGCCCAACCGGGAGAGATGATCGGCAACGGCTTCCGCTACGTCGGATGGAATTTCCGCTTCCGCAAGGATTTGTCGGAGCTCCCTGCTGATCTCGCCGATTTGAGCTCGATCGTCCGCCTTTAATAGATTTAATCGATTCAGCAGGGCATGATACGTTTCGTTTCTTGCGATTGCTTTTCGATATCCCTCTGTCGTTACGCAAAATCCTTCCGGCACTTGCAGACCTTCGACTTTAGATAATTCCGCTAAATGAAGACCTTTTCCGCCCACGAGCTCCAGCTGCGTTTTCTCCATCTCCCGAAAACCGAGAACCAAAGCCTTCATTCCGCATCTCTCCTATTTCTGAAAATGAGAAAAACCGATTGACAACAGTTTGTTGTCGTGGTACATTTAAAGTATAAGATACGTTATTTATGTCTTCTAAACGAAGACATTCGTTATTTGATTATATCATCGCGCATGCCCATGTGCAATGTAAAAAAAGAACCCGACACTTGTCAGGTTCTTTTTTTAACGATCAGCCACTCCGTGATCAGGATATTAATGACCAAACCCAGAAAGATGTTCACCTCCATCACATGGGCCAATACAGCCTCGACGCCTCCGTCAGGCAAGCCTTTATTCGCTATATAAAACAAGATACAGAGCGGCGTTACGATTCGAGCCGTCGCGGCGACCAACGTTACCGCATAGCTTCGGATCATCCACACTCCGTGTTCCGCGAATTGCCGCCTTCTCGCATATCGGTAGCCCTTCCATCCGGTAACGATCCATAATACGACCAGAATCAGAAACGCAACCTGCCTGATATAGCTGTCCGTATACATCCCGACGACCAAGCCGCTTACGCTTCCAACCGCCACCATGGTCAAATAACCTCGGCCGATCCATCGGTGGATATGCGGTTTACGCTCGCGGAGACGGGGAACGAATTGCAGCCAGCCGATCGCAAGCGCGATAAAGGACGAATAAATGTGCACGAGCAATAAAGGATAATGCAGCTCGAACGAATCGCGGATCGGCACGCGGCTTAACCCGGAATTCATCGTGAGATACGGAGCCACGGCGAAGGCTGCCGCGGCAAAGATGAGTCCCGCAAGCAAGCCCCAGCCTATTTTACTTCTTCGGATTTTTCTCGTCATTCCCCAACCTCCCTCGCTTAAGCTGTTTTATCGCGCGTTATCTTCCCCCTACTTTCCTCCCGTGAGCTCCTGTACCAGCAAAGTTACGATGATCTGATGTCCGGCAAGCGACGGATGAAGTCCGTCCGCCTCCATCCATAGGGCGTTGGCCGGCAGCCCGAAATCGGCTTGCGTATCGACGACGGGATCGGATAGATTCCGCATAACGTCGCCGACAGCGGCGATATCCTCATTGCGGCAGCGGATTCCCCCCTGCCGGAAGGGCGGGAAAGCTTCAATCCTCTCGCCGTTGATCGTCGTAGGGGTGATCCATACCCAGCGCGGATTCCCTCTTGCTTGCGCCAGTCGGCGAATTTCTGCGAGGTTTCGGGAGGTTTCCCCGATACTGACTTGCGTTGGCGAAGGTTCTGGACCGAAGCGCAGAGCATCGTTGCCCCCGATCATGCAGAGCACCCAGTCCGGGCTGTGAGCCATCGTGTCGTTGATCCGCCCAAGCAGCTGCGACGAAGTATGGCCGGATAGGCCTTCGTTGACCAACCGGATGCCGTCCCGCGGCCTTCTGAGCTCCAGAAGCTGCCGCAAAATTTCAAACCACGAGAGCAGATCGTCCGTCGTGCTTTCCCCGAGCCCGACAATGGTCTCCCCCTGCCTGAACGGGAGCTGATCGACCCTGTCGGCAAAAGCCGGATCCTCGAGCAGCTGCGCCGCCGCCTCTTTCGTCTGCCGCTGCAGCGAATTTTTAAGACGGAGGAACGTCTCCGTATCGGGAATGCCGTACAGAGTCGCTAACGTCTCGTCTTGAAAGCTGCGGACGAATTTCAACATTTTCTCCGGGTGCTGCATGCGAATAAGCTTGGTCCATTGTCCAAGCATTTGCTGATTGTTTTCAACCTTCATCTGCGATCATCTCCGATTTCGTTTTGTGGTGCTCGCTCCCCTATCCGATCTCGCCGCGCGTTCCCCTCCAGGCGGTATTCCGGACGACGATGAACGACATGGCGAACAGGATCAAGGCAATGACGGGATGGAGTACGGCTGCGGACGGCAGCGCCTGAATATTAAGAAATTGAAAAATAACCGCCCCGAACATCCCCAAGCTTAACCAACGTTGGACCCCTCCGATTTTGGCGATGAAGGTCAGCAGGAACATCACCAGAGGCATAAAGGCAAAATAACGAACAAATTCGATATGCGAGCCCCAATAGACCGCGTCCGTGAACACCGCCAGGCCTGCAATAAACGCTTGAACGACAAGGCATAATAGAAATGCCATTGCCAAAATATTGTAGGCGTACCGAGCGATTTTCATTTAAACCCTCCCTTCTGTTTACAAAAATCATAACGAACGCTTCTCACGGAACACGGTGCGAAAATGTCACAAAACAAGCAACAGACAGTTACATTTCAGTACGTCTGCCATTGGACGGAAGCTTAATGTGCTAAAATACAGGCACGAGCGCGGCATTTTCGGGAGGAGAGCCTATGAGCAAGCGAACGGTATTACTTGTCGACGACGATAAAGAAATCGTGGAGCTGATGAGAGAGTTTCTGGAGGATGAGCGGTTTCACGTGATCGAGGCGTATAACGCCGAGGAAGCCGGCAGTGCGCTGGATCGGCATTCGGTCGACTGTATTTTATTGGATGTGATGATGCCGGGACAGAGCGGTCTCGATTTCTGCCGGCAGGTCCGCAAGACGAGCAACACCCCGATTCTGTTCCTCAGCGCGAGAGGCGAAGCGCTCGACAAGATCCGCGGCTTGAGCCTGGGAGGGGACGACTACATTGTCAAGACCGCCACTCCGGAGGAAGTCGTCGCTCGGGTTAAAGCCGTGCTCCGCCGGTACGACAACAGCGAGAAGAAATCCCCTGTCATACTCGATTTCGGCCGCCTCGCGCTTAACGTCAACGCATACGAGGTGACGATCGACGGACAGCCTGTGCCCATGACGCCCAAAGAATTCGAAATTCTATGTCTGTTCGCGGAATACCCGCGGCAGGTTTTCACCTATGAACAATTGCTGCAGCGGTTCTGGGAGGGGATCGGAGATAAGCATTCCGTCACGGTGCACATGGGCAGAATTCGCGAGAAAATCGAAGAAAATCCGCGTAAACCCAAATATATTACGAACGTTTGGGGCGTCGGCTACCGTTTCGAGGGGGAGCGGGCGGAATGAAGATGAAGCTTCGCTATTGGATGCTCTTCGGCATGCTCATCGTCACCGTTGTTCCCCGGTTGGTCTATGAAGTGCCGGGACTCGTCGACCGTTATCTCCTTCATCCCTCGCAAGCGGAGCAGCGGCAGGCGGGAATGGACGGACTGGTGGAGGAAGCGAGCAAATCCGGAATGGCTCAATGGGAAAATCCGGAGTGGCGGTCCGTCGTGGAAAAGCAAGCCTCCTCTCTCCATCTCGGTATCATCGTGAATGACGCTTCGGGGCGGGAACGGTTTCGATTTATGCCGGAGGGCTCGAATTACGTGGAGTTCAGACAGATTGTTTTTGCGGAAAAAGGCCAGCTGCAGGGCAGTATGTTTCTCTATGGCCCGAAGGCGGGCAATGGATGGGGAGTCGTGTTGTCGATTATCGCTGCGGCAGGCGTAATCGTCTTTATCGGATTGAAAATCGGACGGGTCGTCGTCAAGCCGCTGGAAGCGGCCAGCGCAGCCGCCAGACGAATCGCCGGCGGCGATCTGGACTTTGAGCTTCCGACATCGACCGTTGCCGAGGTGATCGACGTTCGCAACGCTTTTCACGCGATGCGCAACGAGCTCCAGGACTCGTTGATCCGGCAGTCCCGTCTGGAGGAAGAACGCCGTTTTTTCATTAGCGCGATTGCTCACGACTTAAGAACGCCGATCTTTACGCTCCGGGGGTTTCTACAGCGCATAGAGAAAAGCATGCACGGCAGTCCGCAGAAGCTTCCGCATTACTTGGAGATCTGCAGGCAAAAGGCGGAGCAGCTGAATCGCCTCGTCTCCGATCTTTCCTCCTATACCGTAACGGATTCGCTCGACCTGTCCATGCGCCGGGAACGCATGGAATTGAATCGGCTGCTTGCAGATCTGGTGGCCGAATACGCTCCAATCGCCAAGGAAAAGAAGATCGACCTGCGGTTCAACGCCTCTCCCGAGGCCATCGCGCTTCATGCTGACCCCCATCTGATCCACCGCGCGATCGGAAATCTGATGGACAACGCGCTGCGGTATACGCCGGCTAACGGCAAGGTTACGATCCACTGCTCGACTCGGGAAAATAAGGCGCTGTTCTCGATCGAAGACACGGGACCGGGGATATCGGCAAAAGAGGAGGCACGCATTTTCGAACCGTTCTATCGGAGCGACGAATCCAGAAACCCGGAATACGGAGGCACCGGGCTAGGCCTTACGATTGCGCGGCGAATTATAAGGGCCCACGACGGGGAGCTTGCGGTACATCGGGATACGTCTGACGAAGGGGCCGTTTTTGCGGGGTGGCTTCCGCTTGCTTCCGTCCTTAAGTAGCGGACATGGATCTGGACCGAATTTGTTCCCTGGCTTCGTCGTTCATTCGCGCAGGCGTCCATTTCGGCTCGAACACCAGCTTCACTTCGGCCCGCTCTACCCCTTCGACCGCTTCGACGGCCGTTTTGACACTCGCAACGATCTGGTCCGCCAAAGGACATTCGGGAATGGTAAGCGTCATTTCGACGATAACTTCTCCGTGATCTCTTGCCTCGATGCCGTACACGAGCCCGAGGTCCACGATGTTCACACCGATTTCGGGATCGATTACTTCTTCAAGGGCTTCTGTAATCCGGTCTTCATTCATGGCCAGCACATCCTTCGCGGTTGATTTATCCTGCTTTTGCTCGGGCATAGTATGCGTCTAAAAAGACAAAAACAATCGGAATAGAGCTCCGCGGCGGGATAGGGATGAAAAAATGCATGTATCTCCGGCGACCGCCTCATCCGCTCCTGAAATCGCCCCCTTAACGGGTTAGCTCTTCCCATTCAGGATCGCAGCGCAAGGAGATACATGCACGACAACCTCTCTATCGATTATCTTTTCCTATTAAACGAATAGGCGGAATCCGTATGCATAAGGCGCCGTTCTCCCCTGCTCCGCCTCGGACGGCGGCAGACAGATCACGAGGCCTTGATCCACGATCTTGAAAGACAGCGGTTCGTCCGCCCCCATTAGCTCAACTCGGCTTACCGGGCCGCGATACGGCACCGCGATCTGTTCCGGCACCTGTTCCTCTTCGTCCCGGTAGAGACGATAGACGTACACCCGATCCTCTCTCCGCGTAAAGGCGCACTCGTCCGCAAAATACGGCTCGCAAATGCGAGTCCGATAGATGCCCTCGCCATGAACGGCAAGCCATGCGCCCAACTCCCTGATCCGCTCCGCCGCCTGGCGCGGCAGTCTTCCGTCCGGCTGCGGCGCGACGTTCAGCGCCAGATTGCCGCCCTTCGCCACGACTTCAAGCAGCAGCGCGACGATGTCGCGCGTCGGCTTGTAACGCTCGTCGAAGCGATAGGAGAAAGCGTCTCCGATCGTGATGCAGCTCTCCCACGGGACGAATAACGGGGCTTCGGGCACCGTCTGCTCCGGGGTCACGTAATTCTCGTAAGGGCCGCCCACGGTCCGGTCGACCGCCAGCAGCCACGGCTGTGACCGCCGCGCGCGTTCCACCGCTTCCTCGAGCCGGATGTCCTGCCCTTCCTCACGGCGAACCCAGCCGGCATCCAGCCATAACGCGTCGATGCGCCCGTAACGGGTCGTCAGCTCGTCGATCTGCGCATGGGTGAAGGCCACGAATCGTTCCCATGCTTCGGGATCTTCCTGCGGATCGTAGTTGGGCCCTCTGCGGCTGCCTCCGGCGATCCCCGGCTTCCAATAATCCGGCGTATGCCAGTCCGCTTTGGAGTAATAAGCCGCAATGGCCATTCCTTTCTCCCGAAAAGCGTCGAACAAATGCTTGCACGCATCCGCGTAACGATGGGAGCGGAACGGACAATCCGGCCCCGTTATCCGATAATCCGTCGTGTCGGTGTCCCACATGCAGAAGCCGTCATGGTGCTTCGTCGTAAAAATAAAATACTTGAAGCCGCCTTCCGCCGCCAAGTCCGCCCACACCCGAGGCTCGAAGCGCACCGGATTAAACGAACGGTTCAGGCCGAAGTAGTGCCGCTTTAATTCCTCGCCGTCCACGTCCCATTCGAGCTCGCTTCTGGACCACGCCGCGTCTTCGTCGCTGAGCGCCCAGGATTCCACCGCCCCGATCTGGGAATACGGCCCCCAGTGCATCATCAACCCCAGCTTCTGGTCCTGAAACCATTCGAGCCGTTCCCGCAGCAGCGGATCTTCCGGCCGTACCCACATCTTGCTGCCGCTGTAGCCGTGGACCCCTTCGTGCACGTGCTGCTCTCGCTCCGTCATGGATTCGCTCCTTCTCCCTCGTCTAGCGCATCCAGCCAGATTTGCCGGATCTGTTCGTCCCCGAGCGCTTCCGGGTATAATCTCAGTTCGTCGATCGCGCCGTGGAAGCCCTCCGAAGCGTTGCCGTCCGAACCGTTCTGCGCCCCGATCCGGAAGACATTCGGATTGTCCAGCTGGTTCTGGATCGGATCGACCGACTTGCTGAGCACGCGGGTTCCGTTAATGTACAACCGGAATTCGCTGCCTTCCCGGCTTGCGGCGACATGCGTCCACTCGCCGGTCGGGATGGACCCGGCATCCGTATTGAACGGCCACATTCCGTGTCCCTGGCCCTGCGCGTCGCTGACCAGGAAATACATCTGACCGTTCGAAATCCACCAGTTAAACATATTTTCCTGACTGCCGCTCGTTCCCTGACCCAAAATATGATGATTGTAGGCATCGGATTCCGGCTTGATCCAGGCCGCAAACGTGAAATCCGCCTTGGCGATCGGAGGAATTCGGATCGAATTGCCGTAGAACAGCAGCGCTTGGCCGACCTTCCCGTCCACCCATGTCGGCGTGCCTTCGATATCGTAGTCCAAGCCGCCGTTCGCTTCTTTCGTCCGGGCTCCCTGCCCTTCGTCGAACGGATAATATTGTCCCAGCTCCTCCACGACCGCGCTGACGGATGCCTCGAAACCGGAGTAGGAAGCGGTAATCGATACCGGCCCGGTATTCCCCGTGAACGTGACGATCCCGTCGGCAACGGTTGCGATATCGGGATCGGAGGTCGACCACTGCGCATGGGAGGTTCGCGCCGTGAACCCGTCGGCGTACGCCGCTACCGCCGTCAACGGGACCGGAATCGCGCTGTAAGCCAGCGGCTCCGGTATCGCGATGCCGACCAATTCGCGCTCGATCGGGCCGCTCAGCCGCACCGGCAAGTACTGGGCGGGGTTTTTGCCGCCGCCGATGCCGCCGCCCCATTCGATCCAGCCTCTCCGGCCGTCGCCGTCATCGTCGTTGATCAGCAGCGAGAACGCAAACGCGCCGTCGGCCGGCACGATCGGAGCCAGCTCCTCCCAGGGAAGCGCAAGCTCGTAGCGGGTCTCGCTCAAGGTTTCATTCCGGACAATCGATAACGGGGCGCCGGCGACAAGCCCCGCCGGCTGGCCGATTCCTGTCCAGCGATACAGCTGCGGCCCGTCGGGCGTCAGCGCCATCCCGAATTCATGCCAATCTGCGCTGTCTCCCGGCATGCCGGGCGAGAAGGCGAACTGGATGGAGTCCCCCAGCCAGATTTGGCCTTGCGACTGGTTTTGCGAGAAGCGATTGTCGCGGATCGCCGCCGCGATATACAGATGCTCCTCGTCCCATGTGACCCGGACGTCCCCGCCAAGATCCCGCGCGCCTCCGTAGTCCGGAATCTCGATCCGGCCCTGGTTGGGCAGCTCTATGAACGGTATCGGCGTCAAGTCGTCCGGTTCTCCGTCCACGACAATGCTTTGTCGCGCTAAAGACGTGACGGCGATCAGGCTCCCTTCATAGTCCAGCGACAGTCCGCCTGCCGCGCGAAGCGCAAGCGTAACCGGGTAACGCCGGGACGGCTCCAGACCGGAGAGCGGCAGGTCGATCGTCAGCTCGGCCCCCGCCGCGATCTCGGCGTTCGGCAGCTCCGTTCCCTGCGCGTCGCCGATGGTCCATGCGAGCTCCTCGACCGTTCTCGCGCGGTCGGATTCGTTGCGGATCGTCACCCGCAGCGTCTCCGGCTCCATGCCTGCCGCGCCTGCCAGATGCCTGGCCTGTATCCGCAAAGGCTCCTTCACGACAATGTCCTTCGTCAGCCGGGCAACCGGCTTGCCTCGGTCGAGAATCTCCCCGACCACGCGGTAGCTGCCGGCTGTCTCGAAGCCGGGAGCCGATAAGGCGATTTCAGCCGTTTGACCCGGCGCGACCCGGACCGGCACCGTCCGGTCGCCGATCGCGAACTGCGCGTCGATGCGGGCGCGCGGAGCGATCGTATTGTCCACTTGAAGGAGCAGCGGCAGTTCGTCGTTACGATAGGCGTCTTCTCCCTGCAACGAATACTTCCCGCTCGGCTTGAGGTTTTTGACCTTACCGGTCAGCTTTAACGCATCTTGGGAAATCGTGAGGTAGATCAGATTGCCCTGACCCGGATAATAGGTTTTCGACAGACCTTCCGCATCGGTGACCGTGATCGGCTTATTCGCTTTCACCGCGGCCGTCGTCGGCTCGGCCGACCGAACGAGACGGGTTTCCGTCCTGCCAGTCTGGATCACATAGCTGAGAATGCCTCCGCCTGCGTTCTCGTCCGGCAATCCCGAACCGTTGTAAGCACCGCGATTCGGAGCCGCGGACGCCGACACGGCGTTGCCCCAATAGTCCCGGCCTCCGCTGCCCGCTATGAGCGTGCCGCTGCCCAGCGACGGCGATCCCGCCGCCAGCTTGTAGCCGTCCGTCGTCGTGCGGCCGATACTCCCGAAACCCGGAGCGACCAGGCCCGGATCGGTCGTCAGCTTGTTTGCGTCCGCCGGCTCGCTCGGGTCATGATTGCCGTAGAACGTATTGGAATCGAACGTACACGCCGCGTTTCCGCAATAATACGTCAGGTTCGACCCCAGATTATAGATGATGTTGTTCCGGAAGCTCAGCGTTCCTTCCGGCAGGTTGTTCCCGTCCGGCGCCATCAGGAACCTTGCGTTCGATTCCGGACCGGTATAGAACGTGTTGTTGTACACCTGGTAATCGTCCAGCCGTCCGACCGCCTGAATGAGCGCCGTCCCGTCGTTCTCGCTGACGTTATACCGCACGATGCCGCCGCGGTCGTATCCGGTCCCCTCGCCACGCTGTCCGACCAGCAGCATAAACCCGCCCTCGTTGTCGTGGCTGTAGTTGTACTGCATCACGCAGTTGTTGCACAGCTCGTCGATGTCGAAGGCCATCCCGTCCAGCGTGTTGTGCGTCTTGTACGCTTCATTGTACTGGAACAGCGCGTCGTCCGAATTGATCGCCCAGATCGCCGCGTGGTACCCGACCGAATCGTAATAGCTGTGAGCCGCCACATTATGCTCGACCAACGGCGCGTCGCCCTCGCATACGACGATCGCGTCCCCGCCCGTGCGGTTCAGGCTGTTGCCGCGAATGACGAGGTTCGTCATTCCGAGCCAAGGCCCGACCCCGTCGGTGCGCGTATCCCGGTTGCGCCAGTTGCTGCGCACGAAGATGCCGGTGCTGTCCACGTCCGTAAACGTGTTGCCCTCGATAAGTACGTCGTCGAACTTGGTCGGCGTCGCGCTGCCGGTCACCCGGACGATGATGCCGCCCGACTCGAGATCCTGAACCTCCGTTTGCCCGTTCACGTCGTGAATGTCCAGGTTCTTCAGATGGATATGGCTGGCCGTGCCGATGTCCTGCGCCTCGATCCATACCGCCCGGCGCGTCTGACGCACCTCGCCGACGTTCGTAAGCTCGAGATTGTTGATTTCCCAATACTGCTGATTGAACAGCTTCACTGTCTCTTGGTATAGACCGGCGCCGTGAATGGCCGGCTTGGCTCCTTCGCCGTACCGGTCGACGACGATCGGCTTGGCCGCCGTGCCGGAGCCCTTGGGCCAGAGCTGCCCGGTCCACGACGATCCCGCCTTCAGCAAAATCCGGTCGCCGGGCTGGAATGTCACTGCGTTCACCTTGTCCAGCGTGCGCCAGGGGGCGTTCGCGCGCGTCCCCGCGTTGGCGTCGTTTCCGGCAGCCGAATCTACGTAATAGGTTCTCGACGTTCCTCCGCCGGCCTGCGTTTCGGGAGATTCCGCCGTCATGCAGATCGCCAGCAGCAGCAGCCAGCCGCATACGACAAACGCCGATGCGGGCTTAAGCTTGATTTTCATCCTGTCTTCTCCTCCTTCCGAATGGTGACCGCGCAGCGCCGGCCGGAGGCAAACCCGGCAGGCCTCCACAGGCCCGCCGGGTCCCGGCCGCCGAACTCCGGCTTACTGCCGGAACTGGAACCAGTTCAAGTTCAGTCCGGCCGTAAATACGAGATAGACGTTATGAACGCCGGTAACGGCTCCGAGCGAGGTCTGAACCGTCGTGTACGTCTGATAGGAGCCGGTGTTCACTCCGTCGACCGTTCCGAGCAGCGTCCCGGTCGGACTGTCCAGCCGCACCTCGATTTTGCCGACCGCGGAATCTCCGGCGATTCGCGCGTCGATGACGGAGGCGCCGAGTCCGAAGTTCACGTTCTCGTACATGACATAATCTCCCGTCCCGATAAACCCGAGATTGTCCGTGCCTTCGCTGCTCGGCTCGGCCTGCACCGAACCGCTCTTGGCGCTGAAGCTCTCCGCTTCGATCCGCGAGAAGGCCTGGGTCAGCGTTGGCAGGCTCGACGGCTTCAGCGCGTTATAGATCGTCGTTGCGATCGCAGTCGAGCCTGCGTCGTTCGGGTGCACGTTATCGGGAAAATTGTGCGCCATGCCCTGTGTCTGCGGATTGACGTGAATGACGGTCGCGCCGGCGGAAGCCGCCGCCTGGATCTGCAGCGGCACGACTTCGCTTGTGACGACGTTGCCCGGCCAATAATCGTGCGGCGAAGTCGCCACGTACACGACAGGACTCGAAGGCAGGCCGCGGTAATGATCGATCATATCCAGGTAATCGGAGACGTAATCGGCGCTGTACTGCCAGTTCTGCGCCGCCGAATCGTTCGTGCCGAGCATGATGACGACGATGTCGGGGTCCCAGTTCGAGCTGTTGACGAACTCCCAGGAATCCCAATACGGGTGATCCCCGTTCTTCAGCATCGTCGTACCGCCCGCCCCGTAAGGATTCACGTAATAATCCGATCCGAGCAGCTGCTGCAGCTGCGACGGATAGCTGCCCGTCGTGATGCTGTCGCCGATCAGCGCAACGTTGATCGGTTGTCCGGGCTGCTGTCCGCCCGTCTGGCTCAGCGCGTAAATCTCCTGATCGGTGAGCGTTCTCGGGTACATCCGCAGCTCGTCGATCGCCCCGTCGAACACCTCTCCCGCGCCGCCGTTCGCATTCTGTCCCCCGATCCGGAACGGATTCGGGTTGTTCGGCTGCGGGATCGCGGACGAGGCCGTCTTGCTGACCGCGAGCTGGCCGTTGATATACAGCTTGAACTCGCTGCCCGATTTGGACACTGCCACGTGCGTCCACTCGTTTAGCGGAATCGACTGGTTCGCCGTCGCGAACGGCCACAGATTATGCCCTTGGCCAAGCTCGTCGGACATAAGAAATTCCATCCGGCCGTCGACGATCCACCAGTTGAACATATTGATTCCGCTGCCCGATTCCCCTTGGCCGACAATGAGCCGGTTCGTGCTGTCGGACGACGGCTTGATCCACGCCGCGAAGGTAAAATTCTGCTTGACGATCGAATCGGTAACGATCGACGTATCCCAGCCGTTAAACGCAAGCGCTTGACCGACTTTCCCGGGAACCCAGGAATAGCCGCCCTGAATGGCGAGCGTTTGTCCGCTGACGCTCTCCGTCACACTGCCGCCCTGCCCCTCGTCAAAGGAAAAATACTGCTCCCGGTCCTGATCGACGCTTGAGCCTCCTCCCCCGGCGGCGTCGATATCGTAAGCCCCGACGAAATTAAGCGCCGGCGCCGCTTGGGAGGATGTGATTTGAATCCGCAGCTTGGAAGCGGCAACGGCCGGGAACGTCACGATCCGCTTGTAGCCGACGGTCGTGCCGGTCGCCGCCGTCTCCCAGGCATTGTTCTTCCATACTTGCACCTGAAAGCCGGCAATGCGTTGACCGAGCGGGATATACTCCTGCAGCACGACGGCGTCGAACGATTTCTCCGCTCCGAAATCGAGTTCGACGTAACCCGTCGTGACGTTATCGTCCGTCGCCCAGTAACTGTCGTAATCCGTATCGACGACGTTCGCGGGCGAGTAAACGGCAGCGCCTCCGCGCGTATTGCTGGCCGCAGCGGACGCGCCGGCCGCCGCATTCGCGCCGTAAGCGTCATCGATCCATTCCCTCAGCTCCATAAGGCGGGCGATATCCGCTTCGGGCAGCTTGCCGCGCTTGTCGGGCGACACGTTAAGCAGCAGATTGGCTCCTCGTCCGACCGACTGCTGGTAAATATCGATCAAGGACGACAAGCTCTTGATATGGCTGTCCTCCCAATCGTGGTAGAACCAGCCCGGCCGCAGCGGCACGTCGGCCTCGCCGGACTGCCAGACCGTTCCGTTCGGGAATCCCTCCCCGTATTGGTTGGGCGACCAGTACGGATTGCCCGGCTGCTGAGGGATAACCTTGGACCAGTTCGTCGCGCTGGCGATACCGTCTTCGTTGCCGATATACCGCGCATCCCCCGGCATTCCCCAGATGATCGCATTGGGCTGCAGCTGACGGATGACGGAATACCAGCGTTCCGTATCGTACTCCTGGGGAGTGTTCTCGCCCTTCGCGCCGTCGAACCACATTTCGCTGATTTCCCCGTAGTTGGTCAACAGCTCGGTCAGCTGGTTCACGAAGAAATCGTTGTACGGTTCCCCCGTGCCGTAAGTCGGTTCGTGCATATCCCACGGCGACAAATAAAGGCCGAATTTGATTCCGAACTCCTGGCAGGCGTCGGACACTTCCTTGACCACGTCGCCCTGCCCGTTCTTCCAGGGGCTGGACGCCACGTCGTGCGTCGTGTAAGCGCTCGGCCATAAAGCGAATCCGTCATGATGCTTGGCGGTCAGGATCAGCAGCTTAAAGCCGGCGTCTTTCAAGGCGCTGACCCACTGTCTGGCATCGAAATCCGTCGGATTGAACAGCGTCGGGTCCTCGTCCCCGGTGCCCCATTCCCGCTCGGTGAACGTATTCATCCCGAAATGGGCGAACGCGATCGTCTCCATCTTCTGATAAGCGAGCTGCGAGTCGGTCGGGATCGGCAAATGCGGCAGCAGCGGCGCGACGGTGGGCGGCGTGTACGGAATTTCCTCGCCGTACACTTCGAACTCGTAGACGGCGTAAGCCGTTGCTCCGCTTCGTTTCGTGCCGTACATCTGGACGAAGCGGCCCTCCGTGTCGGCGAAGCTTACGTCCAGCGTGCCGCCGGAGCCGTTCGTTGTCGAGTACGCCTCCGTCCAATGAATGAGATCGTCCGAGATCCGGATTTTATAGCTCGTCGCGTATGCGTTGTCGTCCCACACGAGCTTTACGCGATTGATGAGGTGCGGCTTTCCAAGATCTGCGATCAGCCATTGCGGATCGGCGTTCTGACTCTCCCACTTGGTGGAGGGCGAGCCGTCGAACGCCCGAGAGCCGTCGTTCCCGTTGCCGATCGAGGAGACGATCGCGGACTTCCCTTCGCTCAGGAGCGTCCCGGATCCCAAAATCCCGGCAAGCGCGATAGCGTTCTCCGCCGGGCTCCGGGAGGCGGAAGCTCCGGACAGCGCCGCCGGATGGAACAGAGCGGAATCCTTGCTGCCGCCGATGCCGCCGCCCCACTCGATCCAGCCTTTCCGGCCTGAGCCGTCGTTGTCGTTCACGAGCAGCGACAGGCTGAACGCGCCGTCCGCGGCAGCGATCGGAGAGAGCTCGGCCCAGGGAAGCGCCAGCTCGTAACGGGTGTCGCCCGCCGGCTCGTTCCGGACGATCGCCAGCTGCCCGCTGGTGACGAAGCCGCCGGAGTGGCCGATGCCCGACCACCGGTACAATTGCGGCCCCGCGGACGTAAGCGCCATGCCGAATTCATACCATGAGGAGCTGGAGCCGGGAGCGCCCGGCGATATCGCGAACTGCACGCTGTCGCCGAGCCAGATGCCGTCGCCCGTCTCCGGTTGATGATGAACGTCGTCGCGAACGCTGGCGGACAGGTACAAATAATCGTCATCCCATGCGAAAGCGATTTTGCCGCTCAAATCCTCGGTTCCGCCGTAGTCCGGCATTTCCACCTGCCCCTGCGCGTTCAGATCGATATCCGGCAGGCCGGCCCAGTCGCCAAGCGTTCCGTCGACGGCGATCGTTGCTTTCGGGATAAACGTAACCTGCTGACCCGCGCCGTTGTAAGCGCCGCGATTCGGAGCCGCCGACGCCGACACGGCGTTGCCCCAATAGTCTTGGCCTCCGCTGCCCGCTATGAGCGTGCCGCTGCCCAGCGACGGCGATCCCGCCGCCAGCTTGTAGCCGTCCGTCGTCGTGCGCCCAATGCTCCCGAAGCCCGGAGCGACCAGACCCGGATCGGTCGTCAGCTTGTTCGCGTCCGCCGGCCCGCTCGCATCATGATTACCGTAGAACGTATTGGAATCGAACGTACACGTCGCGTTTCCGCAATAATAGGTCAGGTTCGTTCCCAAATTGTAAATGATATTGTTCCGGAAGCTCAGCGTCCCCTCCGGCAGGTTGTTCCCGTCCGGCGCCATCAGAAACCTTGCGTTCGATTCCGGCCCGGTATAGAACGTGTTGTTGTACACCTGGTAATCGTCGAGCCGTCCGACCGCCTGAATGAGCGCCGTCCCGTCGTTCTCGCTGACATTGTAGCGCACGATGCCGCCGCGGTCGTATCCGGTCCCCTCGCCCCGCTGTCCGACCAATAGCATAAACCCGCCTTCGTTGTCGTGGCTGTAGTTGTACTGCATCACGCAGTTGTTGCACAGCTCGTCGATATCGAAGGCCATCCCATCCAGCGTGTTGTGCGTCTTGTACGCTTCATTGTACTGGAACAGCGCGTCGTCGGAATTGATCGCCCAGATCGCCGCGTGGTAGCCGACCGAATCGTAATAGCTGTGAGCCGCCACGTTATGCTCGACCAACGGCGCGTCGCCCTCACATACAATGATCGCGTCTCCGCCCGTGCGGTTCAGGCTGTTGCCGCGAATGACAAGGTTCGTCATCCCGAGCCAAGGCCCGACCCCGTCGGTTCGCGTATCGCGGTTGCGCCAGTTGCTGCGCACGAAGATGCCGGTGCTGTCGACGTCCGTAAACGTGTTGCCCTCGATAAGCACGTCGTCGAACTTGGTCGGCGTCGCGCTGCCGGTGACCCGGACAATGATGCCGCCCGACTCGAGGTCCTGAACCTCCGTTTGCCCGCTTACGTCGTGAATGTCCAAGTTCTTCAGATGGATGTGCCGAGCGATGCCGATGTCCTGCGCCTCGATCCATACCGCCCGGCGCGTCTGGCGCACCTCGGCGACGTTCGTAAGCTCCAGATTGTTGATCTCCCAATACTGCTGATTGAACAGCTTCACTGTCTCTTGGTATAGACCGGCGCCGTGAATGGCCGGCTTGGCTCCTTGGCCGTACCGGTCGACGACGATCGGCTTGGCCGCCGTTCCGGAGCCCTTGGGCCAGAGCTGCCCGGTCCACGACGATCCCGCCTTCAGCAAAATCCGGTCGCCGGGCTGGAACGTCGCGGCGTTCACCTTGTCCAGCGTGCGCCAGGGAGCCTCCTCGACCGTACCGGAATTGGCATCGTTTCCCGCCGCCGAATCTACGTAATAGGTCGTCTCCGTCAAGGTTCCGCCTCCTTCCGCGGCGATGGCCGCGATCTGCATGTCCGTAAGCGCTTCCGAATAGATCGTGAATTCGTCGATCGCTCCGTCGAACACGCCCATCGGTTCCCCGGCGGACGTATTCTGGGCGCCGATTCGCAGCGGATTCGGATTGCCGGACAGATCGATCGCGCCGGAGGCGCTCTTGCTCGCCGCCGGCGCCCCGTTCACGTACAGCTTAAAGACGCTGCCGCTGCGCGACACCGCCACATGCGTCCATTCGTCGAGCGGAACGGAATCGTTGGCCGTGGAGAACGGCCACAGCCCGAAGCCGTTGCCCGCCGAGTCGCTCACCAGAAAAAACAGCTTTCCGTCGTTCACCCACCAGTTGAACATATCGGGCTGCGTGCCGGATACGCCTTGTCCTACGATAAAATGGTTGTATGCGTACGACCGGGGCTTGATCCAGGCCGTCATCGTGAAAGCGGACTTGTCGAAGGCGTCCATCACGACGGACGTCGTCTGTCCGTCGAAATCGAGCGCCTGGCCGATCTTGCCCGGAACCCAGACCGGCGTGCCCGAGATCGCGTGCGGGACGCCGCTTACGCTGTCGGCCGCTCCGCCGCCCTGACCTTCGTCGAACGCGAAAGCCCGGGCCGGATTCGGAGCCGACGCGGCGGCCGGCGACGGTCCCGCCGTCGCCCCGAAGAGCAAAGAAACGCACATTACAATGGACAATAAAGCGGACATGGGCGTTGCTGAACGAGACATGTTCATACCCCTCTCCTTATTGGCAATCACATTTTCAAGGTTTTCTCATCCGACCAACGGCAAATCTTACGAGCGGGCATCGTCCGCGAAGTAACACGCCATTCGACGAATGAGCGGCTCCGCATCGGCTTGGCGGACGGTCAGCCGCAAGCCGTCGGCGGTCACCGGAGCGAAGCGGTCGATTTTTTTGTGCCCGATCGCGCTGCCCTCGGCTATCGTCCTCCATCGTCCGTCGACCCTGGCCTCAAGCCGGTAGTCGCGCACGCGTTCGCCTTCCTCGATTCGCTCCTGAACGACCGCATGATCGAATGTCTGCGGAGACGGCCATTCCATCGTCAGCTCATTCCCGGCTCCCTCCGTCTCTCCGAGCGGATGATCGAACCGGCGCCGAATCTCGTTTCCGAGCTCCATCGCGCGCTTCACGTCCGCCTCGGGCAGCAATCCGCGATCGTCGGGGGCAATATTCAGCAGCAAATTCGCGCCGTGGCCGACGGAGCGATAATAGATGTCGAGCAGCCGTTCAAGCGGCAGTAAGCGCTCCTCTGCGCCGGGATGCCAGAACCATTGCAGCTCGCGGATCGGCACGTCGCATTCCGCCGGCACCCAGGCGGACGTATCCGGCAGCCAGGTGAGCATATCTTTCGTAAACAGGCTCGCTTTGGCCGTTTCCGCCGTATTCCAGCACGGATAAGGCGCGACGCCGTCCTCGTTGCCGACCCAGCGGATCGTCGGACGGCCCATGTTAAAGATCATGGCGTCCGGCTGATGTCTCGCCGCCAAATCCATAATCCGCCGCCAGTCGTATTCCCGTCCTTCGGAGCCCGCCCCGTCGAACCATACTTCGACGAGCGGTCCGTAGCCGGTCAGCAGCTCGGTCAACTGGCGGCAGTAGAAATCGTCGTACGCCTCTTTGTCGGCATAACAAGGCTCATGCCGATCCCACGGCGACAAGTACAGGCCGAACGGCAGTCCGGCCTCGGCGCAGGCGTCGGCCACCTCCCGCACGATGTCCCCTTTGCCGTCCCGCCACGGACTGGAGCGCACCGAATAATCAGTCGTCTCCGTCGGCCACAGGCAGAAGCCGTCGTGATGCTTGGCGGTCAGAATCAAGTAGCGGAACCCCGCCGCCTGCGCCGCGCTCACCCACTGCCTCGGGTCGAACGCCTGCGGATCAAACCGCGCGGGATCGTCCGTCCCGTCCCCCCATTCCTTATCGCCGAACGTGTTCAGCCCAAAATGGCAGAACATGCCGAGCTCATAGTCCTGCCAGCGCAGCTGCTGAACCGTCGGTCTTGCCCCTGCTGCCTTCATCAATCCTTCCCCTTTCCGAATCTCATCGGGAGACGGGACGGCATTCGATCCGCCCCGTCCTTCCCACGTCCTTCGCTTGTGTCTACCCGGCGACCGCCCGGCCTTGCTTATTCCAAGCCCATCTCCTGACGGAGTGCGGGCGCCGCCTTATTGAACTCTTCTCCCCACTTCTGAAAGACGCTTACGTCTCCTCCATTCTTGAACAGCGCCCCGGTTTCCTCCCCCCACCACGGAATATATTTCTCTTCGCCGACGACCGTCCGTATCCAGCTGTCGGCCTGGACCGCTTCCCGGATGTTCTTGCCTTCCCAGCTTCCCGTCTGCGCGACTTCGTCCCACAGCTTGGCATCCGCCGTGAGCGGAATATTGCCGTCGGACATGAGCACCCGCTGCCCGTCCTCGGACAGGAGCCAGGAGAGAAATTTGGCCGCTTCGTTGGCGTATTTGGAGCCCTTCAGAATGCCGATCGGCGAGATCGCGTTGTAGCCGACCGATCCGTTCGAGCCGTTCGGGAACGGCACGACGTCCCAGTCGAACTGCGCTCCCTGCTTGCGAGCGTTGCCTTCCCACGTCCCCATGATGTCGAAGGCGATTTTGCCGGACAGCCAGCTCCCCCAGCCGTTGGCGTCAAGACCGGCTTCGCCCGACTGCGCTTCGCTCGGACGGGAGCCGTCCACCCAGCCCAGATCGCCGTACCATTGCACGGCCTGCAGAACCTGCGGATCGGTAATCAGACTCTGGGTCCAGTCTTCGTTCATGAAGTTCAGATTCGGCGCAAGTCCGTTGGACACCGCGTACACCTGCGGCGTGGTCATAAAGTTGAACGGACCGGAAGCAAGCCCGAACTCTCCGGCGTTCGCGTCCGTCGCTTTTTTGGCCATGTCGCGGAAGTCGTCCCACGTCCAATCCTTCGTCGGCATATCCATGCCGTGCTTGGCGAGCAGATCTTTGTTGACGAACAGAACGTGCGCGTCGACCGCGCGGGGCAGGGCGACCAGCTTTCCTTTCCAGGACAGCGCGTCCTTGACCGGGTCGGACAGCTGCGCCGCGGACAGCACCGAATCGCTGTCCATGTACGGCGTAAGATCGAGCAGCAAGTCGTCCTTCATAAAGCCCGGAATGCCCGGCACCCAGGTCAGATCGGCCGGCGTGCCGGCGGCGCTCAGGGCGGTCAGCTTCTCGAGCACGGAGGCGTTGTCGCCGCCGTCGATTTTCTCGACCTGCAGCGTGATGTTCGGATACTTCTCCTGGAATTTTTCCGGAATCGTCTGGGTCCACAGCTCCGGTCCCCAGACGAGCAGGCGGATCGTAACCGGCTCCTCCGGCTGTTCCGGGGACGGCGACGGACTTTCCGCGGCCGACTCCGACGGCTGGCTCGCCGCCGACGACGGACTTGCGCCGCCGTTGCCGCCCGAGCAGCCGCTTGCGACCATTGCGGCCAGCAGAATCGATACGAGAACCATCACATGCTTGCGTTTTTTTAACATTTTCTCATCTCCCGATTGGAATTGGCGTTGCACCTGTGCACATAACCCCTGACCTGTCTCTTGCGATTACGCTTGCGTTAACGGCAATGGCATCCCTCCCGAACGTAATCTCTGGCCTCTTAATCTACGATTCCGGTGCGTTCCACGCCTTCGACGAACCATCTCTGCGCGATCATATAGACCAGCAGCGGCGGGAAGACGATCAGGAAAGCGCCGGCCATCTTCGTTCCCTCGGTCACCGGATTGACGGCCAGCATTTCCATCGTCGGCGCCTGGCCGAAGATTTCCGTCTCCAGATTGGACAGCCGCAGGGACAGCGGCACAAAATCGTGCGACAGAAACATCGACGACAGGTAGCCTTCGTTCCAGTGCCAGACGAACGAGAACAGGAAGACGACCAGGCAGGCGGGAACCGACAAAGGCAGGATGATCCGGAAGAACAGCCGGAACAGACTGGCGCCGTCGAGCATCGCCGCTTCCTCCAGCGCCTTGGGCAGCGAGAGGAAAAACTGCCGAAAAATAAGGATGAACAGCGCGCTCTTGAGCCCCTGCCCGAACAGAGCCGGCACGATGAACACAAGCGGCGTATCCAGCCACCCCAGCTTGCTGTAGATGACGTACAGCGGAATGATGATAATCTGGGGAGGAATCAGGAACGTCATGAAAATGAGCGCGAAAAACACGCTTTTCCCCGGGAACTGGAGCCTCGCCAGCGCGTATCCCGTCAATGAGCAGACGAGAATCGAGATGAGCGACGGAACGACCGCCAGCGTCAGCGTATGGACGAGAGAGCTGGCGTAATGGAGACCTGTGTACGCATTGTCCAGATTGCCCCAGTCGATCGCCCGCGGAATCCACTGCACCGTCGGGTCGAGCAAGTCCGCCAGCGATTTCAGCATCGTCGAAATCATGTAAAAGAGAGGCTGAAGGTACAGATACGCCACGATCGACAGCAGGAAGATCAGAACCAGCTTGGCGACGAGGCCGTCGTTCATGTGCTGTCCGAGAAGCAGCAATTTGACCTTCTGCGCCTTCCGGTTTACGAGCGCGAGACGCGCCCTCTGCGAATACTGCTTCACGAGCAGCGCGGTCTTCATGTCCATTCCTCCTTGTTCCGGCCCGTGCGGTTCAGAAACCACAGGATCAGCGCGATCATCACGACGATAAGCAGAAAATAGAACCAGGCGAGCGCGCTGGCGTAGCCGTAGCCCGTCGAGACGTTAAACATGTTGCTCCTGATCTGCTCCATGACCGGGTTAAACGGGAAAGTAAATAAATCTACCATCGTGTACAGCAAATTCAGCCCGATGAACGGCTTGATGCCGGGAAGCGTGATTTTCCAGAAGCTCGCCCACGGCGAAGCCCCGTCGATCCGGACCGCTTCGTAGATCGCCTTGGGGATCGTCTGGAAGCCGGCGATGAAGATCAGAATCTGCACGCCGGAGGACCACAGAATGAGAATCATCATCCCCAGCAGCTGCGTCATCATCGCCGCCGTCGACGGGCTGAAGTTGTCCTTGATATATCCGTCAATGCCGTACTGCGTCAGGAAGGGCACGTTCCCGGCTCCCTGCTGGAACAGCTCCGTAAGCACC
Organism: Cohnella cellulosilytica; assembly: GCF_042431195.1. NCBI lineage: Bacteria > Bacillati > Bacillota > Bacilli > Caryophanales > Paenibacillaceae > Cohnella > Cohnella cellulosilytica. The sequence goes on along the minus strand of NZ_JBHMDN010000008.1, from coordinate 169,126 downwards.
TGCCCCGTAGAGAAGACGACCGGGAGGAAAAAGATCGCCCGATAGACGAACCTCCCTTTGAATTTCTGGTTCAGCATCAGCGAGACGAGCAGCGAGAAGACGATGATGATCGGCAGCATCAGAATCATTTGCTGGAAGAAGGTCAGCAGCTGAATCGGATACTCGTTGTCCTTCAGCAGCGCGTCCTTGAAATTTTGCAGGCCGACGAAGCGGTAAGCGAACGAACCGGAGCCGGTCAGATTCACCTTCTGGAAGGTCAGGTACAGCGACCAGCCGATCGGGAACGCCATGAAGACGCAGAACCCGATCATCCAGGGCAGCATGAACAGATAGGCCTGCCCCCGGCTTCTCCATTGGTACCGGAATTTGGCCCGTCGGCGGGAACGGTTCGGGTTCATTCCGCTCCTCCTTTCTCCACGCGGAAAGATTTGGCGTTATAATCGACGACGACCGTCGTTCCGTTCGCATACTTCGTGGCGAAGACGCCATCCGCGCGCTTGGCGTGCCCGATCATCGGCTGATCGGCGATATCCGCCAAGCGGTTAAACGCCTCGTATTCCCGCACCAGCTTTTCCTTCCACTGCGAGAATCGGCTTGCGAACAATCCCCGCGTCTTCGTGTCCATCAGCGTTCGGCTGCTCTCCGCCGTCAAGGTGAAGGCAGGAACGGCTCCGTATTCGATCGCCTTCAGAAATTCGTCCTCGTTATTGTCGCGCAGGTTCCCGTCGGTCATCGAATACGCGACGCTGCCGTGAAGGACCATCGGATAAAAAGGGACGGTCTCATCGATCGCGTAGTATTTATGGGTTTCGGACGGCAGCTGCTGAATGTCCGTCAGCGATCGGAGCGCGTAGGCGTTGCCCAGATAAGCGCCGACTCCGCCCAGTTCGCGCCGCGTCAGCTCCAGAATCCGGTTGAACGCGGCGGCGGTATCGTTCCTCGTATAGCCGCGCTGCGGATTGTAGTCCCGAAATAACGCGTCGCCGAGCCAATCGTACAGAATGCCGTCCGCGCCAAGCTTGCCGGCGTCGCGAATCAAATCCAGAGCCAACTCGTAGGTCACGTTCGGATTGAGGAAGAAGTATTCGTCCAGGAACAGGACGTCGCCCTCCGCCGAACGAATGCCGTGCGTCTTGGGCGCCAGCTTGAGCGCCTCCGAATCGCCCTGCACGAGATCGACCGCCAGATAGAGCCGGTATCCGAGCTCGTGCGCCGTATCGACGAGCGCCTTTAACCCCTCTTCCCCGCCCAGCTTCTTCTCCGGGTCGAGCTTTAACGTCGGGCTCATGCTGCCTCCGCGCTGCCAATTCAGCAGCGTAACTTGGACATTGTTCAGGCCCGCCTCCTTGAGCTGCGCCAGCATCTCTTCCGCCTGCCCGAAAGTCGTCGCCGTCTCGTAACGGCGGCTGCCGTAGTAGATCGTATCTCCTCCGACGAGCGTCAGATGCAGCGGGACATCCGGCTGCGGCTCCAACGGCGGACCGAGCTGCCCGGCGTCCAGCAGCTGCTGCCGATAGCGCTTGGCCATGCCGGCATAGTCGGCTTCCTCCCCGTCCAGAAACGCGTACTGGATGGCCCGGTCCTCCCGCAGCGGCTCCTCCTGGAACACCCGGAGCGATCGGCCGCTCAGATTAAGCCGCCGGTTGTATTCCTCGCGGTACAGAAAACGCGCGTTGACGGAATTCAGCGTGCTGACCAGGCCCGAGGGCAGGCCCCGGATGGCGGAAGCCTTCTCCCCCGCGACGATGACGGCGACGAAGGCGCGGTCTCCGCGTTTCAATCCGAATACCGGCATCGAGACCGTAACCGGGCCGAACGTTTTGTTCGTCATTTCCGGGCCGTACACGTATTGGTAGTAGCCGCCCCCGACGATTTCCCGTTCCCGGGGAAAACGGATCAGTCCGCCGGGGCCGTCCGGCACGAACAGGTAGCCCGGCACGGCATCGTCGGCCGCGCCGAAGAACGGCAGCGGATCGATCGACAGGATGCGGAACTTGCCGTTCTCCTCGATCCCCGCGGCGGGGATCGACACGCGGAAGCCGTCCGCCGTCAACTGATACAGCATGCTGAACGCAATATCCAGCTTTCCGATGTCGAACCGCACGGCCACGCCGTCGTCCATGGCGGTGAAGGTCGGCGTTGCGCTTGGTTCCAGGACGTTCGTCACCAGGCGCTGCACCTTGGATTGCTCGTAATATTCCAGAATGAACGGCGATTCCAGGTTCTTTCGCAAGGCGCCGCCGACCGATTCGTTCTCCAGCGCGGCCGGATCGGGATTGCTCCGCCACCGTTCGCCGCTGCTTGCATCCTGGACGATGACCTGGCCCGTGGCAGGCTGCACGAGCAGCTCGTAGCGCTGCGTTCGCGCCGCCACCGCGAAGCCCTGCGCGTCGAGGTCCGACGGCTGCCAAGCGGCGCCCTGCGGGAGGGCGATCGGCGCGGCCGCATATGCCGCGGCATCGAACGATTCCGCCGCGGGAGGCGCCGCCAGGCCGCGAATCGCAAGTCCCGCGAGGACCGCGGCCGCGACGAGCGCCGCGGCAAGCCACAGTCTCTTGCGTCCGGTCAAGTTAGCCAAAGACGGTCGCCTCCTTGTACAGTTGATAGATAAAGTCCGACACATTATAGGTCAGGCCGGTCGTAACCGCGGCGAACAGAAACAGAATGCCGATCGCCACGACGGTGATGGCGCTGTTCTTCACGTTTTCCACGAATTCGAAATTATGGACGACCTGGGAGCTGACGAGAAGCAGAGCGCCGCTCCACAGCCATGTCAGCGTCGCCAGCGACGAGACGAGAATGCCTTCCTCCAGCACCAGCAGGCGCGATAGCGCGATCGACAGCGGCATGAGCGCGATATAAGGCATCAGCGCGAACAGGCTCGACTGCAGCACGTCGCGGAACCGCCCTTCCCCGTCCTTGACCGTGCTGACCAAATAGTTGGCGACCACCCACGCGGCGAGCGGAGCCAGGAAGCGGGCGATTTCCGATACCGGCTTGATTCTGTCCAGGTTGTACGGATGAAAGATAAAGCCGGTCCAATACAAGGAAGCGGTCTTCACCCCGACGAGCAGCAGAACGATCGCCAGCAAGGTGAATGATGACAGCTTCCGGCCTTTGATCCGGTAGAAGCCGTCGAACGGATGAAACATCGTCCGCCAGGCATCCCGCAGCTCCCGGCCGACGCGGCCGACGGAAGCCGGAACGACTTTGCTTGCCCGCCCTGCGAATCGCCGCAGGACAAACCTGTAGAGCGCCCAAGCGAGCGCGACGGCGCCCGCGATGTAGCCGAGATCGCTTTGAATCCATTCCAGCCGGTAGGTCCAATAGGCGTCGGAATACCTTTCGTTGTCGTAGGCGATGCGGAAAGCCTCCATCGCGTCCTTCGTTCGTCCCTGCTTGGCCGCGATTTCCCCCATTCCCGAATAGGCCAGGCCGATAAGCTCGTTATACGACATCACCTTGTTCCAGTTCTGTTCGCTCTTCTCGTAATCGCCGACGTAGTAATCGGCCGCGGCCGTCAGCACCGCGTCGCCGAATTCGGTTCGGTCGTAGGCCTGCAGCAGCCCCTGATCGGAATCGAGCACCCACAGGCGATGCCGGGAATCGATGCCGATCCCGACCGGATAGGACAGCACGCCTCGCTGCTGCGGCTCCTTGCGAACGCGGCCGAACGCGAACAGCTGGGTCCCTCCGGGGCTGTAGATCGAGATCATCCCGTCCCATGTGTTTTCCTTCCGGTCGAGGACGTAGAAGAAGTCCCGCCCGTCCGTCGCGACATCCGCGATCTGGTCGGATTCGGCGAATGGGGCCGTCTTAAGGCGCGTGAACCGGTTCACGCCGCCGGCGGTCAGCTTTTTCACCGCGTCCGCGGTCACTCCCGTCGTCGTCACGTACACGTACCCGCCGTCGTCGATCGTCGCGTTGCTCGGCTCGGGAGGCCGCTTGAGCTCCTCCTTCGCCAGCTGCTCCTTCGTAAACACGGTCCGCTTCAGCCGATCCAGCCACGTGCCCGCCGTGCGGTTGCCGCCGAAGAAGCCGGTGAATTCGCCTTTCCCGTCCATTCGCACAAGCCCCTGATAGGAGCCTTTGGAGACGATATACATAACGCCTCTCGCATCCACGCTCACCTTCGTCGGCATGAAAAAGTAGGACGGCGGCATCAGCCCTTCCTCCGGCTTCCCGAACGCTTGCAGGAAGGTCCCGTCCGCAGCGAACACGGCAATGCGCTGATGCCCCGTATCGGCTACGTAGATCGTGCCGTCCGGCCGAACGAACACCCCTTCCGGCGCCTTCAGCGCGCCGTCTCCCTCGCCGTCGCCGATGCTTCTCGTCCACCTCCCCTCGCGGTTGTATTCGATCACCCGATCGTTGCCTTTGTCCGCGACGAACAGCCGGTCGTCCGGCGCGACGAACAGGTCGCTCGGCTGCTTCATCGCCTGCCCGTCTTTTCCGACGATCGTCGTTCCGACCGTGTAGACATCCTGCATCCAGTACGTTCTCGTGCCTGCGCCTCCGGTTCCGTGAGAGACATAGAACGTATCGTAGGGCTGCCAGGCGGAGGCGTACTCCGGGAACAACAGGAGGACGGCCAGCAGCGTCGGGACGAATCTCGCCATCGTTCGCATCCTCATACATTCGCCTCGTTTCGTTCTACTTCACGCCCGAATGGATCATTGTCTCCATGATCCTTCTTTGCGCCAGCAGGAAGATAATCAGATTCGGCAGAAACAGCAGCAGCCCGGCGGCCGCCGCCATCCCCTGGCCGGCAACCGTATTCGCCGCCCCGCTCGTGAGCGTCGTCATATAATAAGGCAGCGTCTTCATCGTCTCGTCCTGCATGAACAGTGTCGATGCGGACGTATCGCCCCACACGCCCTGGAACGTGATGATCGAGATCGTGGCGATGGCGGGCATCGCCAGCGGCACGATGATGCGGGCGAACACCCGGAATTCCGACGCTCCGTCGATCTTGGCCGCCTCCAGCAGCTCGTTCGGAATTTGATCGATGAACTGCTTGATCAGAAACACCGCGACCGGAGAGGCGACGATCGGCAGCACGTGGCCGAAGTACGTATTGTTCAAGTGCAGCCAGCCGATGATCAAATAGCGCGGAATCGCCACCGTCTCGGCCGCGTACATGAGCGCCAGCATAATCGCAGCCATCACGATCCGCTTCGGTCCGAATTTCAGCTTGGACAGCACGTACGCGGCCATGCAGCTGGACAGGATGACGGCGGCCATCGCCAGCGCGGCCACGAGCACGCTGTTGTACAGGTAGCGCGAGAACGGCACGATCGTCGCCCCCGGACGCAGGAACAGGTCGTAAAAATTCGTCAGCGTCGGCTCCTTCGCCAGGAACGTCGGCGGAAACAGGAACAGCTCGTGAAAAGGCTTGAACGCGTGATTCACGATGAAGACGATCGGCAGCGACATGAAGGCGGCCAGCAGCAGCAAGCCGATGAGCAGCAGCGTTTCGAACGGCGTCATCTTGCGCAGTTGATTGGCGATCGTTGCCATGCCTCAGTCCCCCTCCTTCGGGCCGAACAGCCGATAGCTTAGCCTCATCGCGGCATAGGAAAACAGCAGCAGCACGACCGAGAGCATCGACGCGTAACCGAGCTCGAACCGGATGAAGGCATAATCGTCGATATGGTTCAGCATTAAATGTCCGGCATATTGCTTCGTAATCGGCAGCCCCGTCAACTGCACGGAGATCGCCCCCGCCTTGAGCGTGCCGACGATCGCCATCACGGCGCTGAACAGCATTTGCGGCTTCATCGACGGCACGGTAATGTAGAACACCTCCTGAAGCCGGTTCGCGATGCCGTCGATGCGCCCCGCCTCGTACAGCTCCCGATTGACCGTGTCGAAGCCGGCGAGCATCGCCAGAAATCCGACGCCGAAGCTCATCCAGATCGTGACCAGAATCATGACGTTGAGCAGGTACTTCGGATCCTGCAGCCACAGCACCGGCGTCTGGATCCAATCCATACGCATCAGGAAGCTGTTGAGGTAGCCGACGTAATCGCCGCTGAACGCGGCCTGCCACACGACGACGAGCGCGACGCCGCCGGCCATCGACGGGGCGTACATCGCCAGTGTGACGATATCCCGCACGCTTTTGGGCAGCTGATAGATGAGCCAGGCCAGGAAAAACGTGAGCAAATACCCGATCGGACCGACGAAAAAAGCGAACTTTATCGTGTTGGGCAGCGCGTATTTCATGAAAATCGTGTCCTGGGTCAGCAGCGCCGCATAGTTTTTGAAACCGATCAGATGCGGGGACCGGAACGCGTCGTAAGACGTAAAGCTCATCAGAATCGCCATGAAGACCGGCAGCAGGATAAACGCCGCGAAGCAGAGCAGGAACGGCGCCATGAACGCGTAGGCGACCCGTTCGCCCCACATTCTGCGCAGCAGAGACAGCATCATGGCTTCTCCTCCCCCCAATCGTACGGCCGGTCGACGACGGGAAAGCTCAACCGATCGTCGTCGCGCAGCCCGAGATCCTTCCTCTTCCTCGCCATTTCCCGTTCCAGCGCCGTGAACGAACGGTCCAGCGAATCCTTCGCCGGGAACTTCTGCACGACCGTCCGGTTCCAGGCGAACTCCATTTCCCGCGCCAGCAAATATCCGCCCGGCAGGAACGGCACGTTGCGCACCCAGCGGTTCTGCTCCCGGATCGCCGCCATGTCGTCGGCCGGCCAAGGGGCGAGCGACATCGCCTTCATATTCGCGGTGTTCCAGCGGTACTCCGGACCGTAGAACGATTCCATCGCATTGCCGTATTGCAGCTGGACGTCGTCTCGCGTCCACCATTCGAGAAATCGCCAGGCCTGCTCCTTCTTGTCGCTTTTGTTCAAAATCATCGCCGCCGTCATCGTATTCATCGCCCAGCGCGCCACCTCTCCGTCGTCTTGAGGGGTGCCCGGCATCGGCGCGACGCTCCAGTCGCCGCGTATTTCCGGCGCGGACGTGAGCAGCTGAACGTACGTATTGAAATCCGCTACGCCGATCGGCATCGTGCCCAGCTTGAAATGCTGGAAAAAAGCCGGCACCTCCTGGGGCAAGTCGTACTTGCCGAACAATTCCGTCCATTGCGCGAACGCTTCGTACGCTTTGTCCGTATCGAACGCGGGACCGGCGCCGTCCGGCGTATAAAATTCCGCGTTCCGCTGGTAGAAGAACGGCACGAAATCTTTGGCGTTGAAATAGAACTTCATCCCGCTCTCCTGCAGCGTCGGCAGCAGCTTTTGCAAATCCTCCCAGGTGTCGGGCACGGTCAGCCCGAGCTCGTTCAGGATGCTCTTGCGATAAAACAGCAAAGGGTAGCTCTGGGTTTCCGGCAGCGCGTACACCCCTTCCCCATATCCGAACGAACGCATGGCGCCCGGGTGGAACCGCGAAGCGACTTCCTTAAAGTCGGAAAATTGCGACAAATCTACAGAGGCTTCCCTCATCGCGTAATCGACCGGCGTATCCTGAGCCAGCCCCAGCGCCACGTCCGGCTGATCTCCTCCGGCATTGCTAAGCGTCAGTGCGGCGGCGTCCGGCATGAAATTGACGTTCACCGCGACGCCCGTCTCCGGCGTAAAGCTCTGGTCGATCATCTCCTGCAGCAGGGAAGCGTAGTCTCTGCCTCGGCCGACCCACACCTCGAGCGCATGCTCGTCGTTAAGGGATCTGGCATTGTAATTCAGGATGAACGTCCGCGCGAAATTAACCGCCGTATACGGGATCTTGTTCAACGTCGTCGCTTCCTTCAGGGAAGGATGGGCCCCGGGCTCGCGAACGACGAGAAAGTCGATCGACATGCCGCCGTTGGCGAGCGTGTCCATCCAGGTTCCGATCCGCATCTGCAGATCGGGAAACCGTCCCAGCTTGTTCGGCACGGCGTCGACGTCCCGAAGCAGATCGTCCATAATCGAGAGGCCGATGCGCAGCGACTGGGTCGCGTCGGTCTTGCTTCCGCTCAGACCGTCCAGATAGGCCATCGCGGTCTGCAGCCGATCGCGAATGTCCTCCAGCCGGTCGCCGATATCGGGCATGAAGCCCGCGATGTCCCATGTGCGGAAAGCGTCGCCCGAGTTGGCGCCGTAATCGCCCGTCAGCTTGCGCAGCCTCTGCTCGAGGTCGTACAGCTCCCGGACGGTGTCCTGCAGCGACAGCAGCGCCGGATACTGCGGCGAAGTGTCGGTCACGAACCGGATCGTATGCTCTCCCGCCGCGAGGCGGAACTTGAAGGGCTCGCCGTCCGCCCCGCCCAGCGTGTGAACCTCCAGCCGATCGTTGTACGCGAACGGATAATGCAGCAGCTCGCGAAACGGCGTCCCGCCGTCGATCAGCACGGTGCGATAGGCGTTCGCTTTGCCGACGAAACGCTGAAAATACTTTACGTCGATCTCGTACCAGCCCTCGGACGGAACCTCGAACGACCATTCCGCCCATTCTCCCGCCCGCTTCCAGCGCAGGCCGTCCAGGATGTTGTAAACGAAACGGCCCTGGCCGTCCGGCGACACGTAGGGTTCGTTCTGCGTGCCCGACTGCACGGCCGGGTGGGACTTCTGCGAATACCGCTCCCCTTCGATCAGCGCGAACCAGTCCCCGTCTCCCGCCGCAGCGGAGACGCCGGTCGCCGAAGCTTCCGATACGCCGCGGATCGCGGCATCTCCCGTTCCCGCGCCCGCCGAATAGGCCGCATAATCCGGCATCGGCTCCGGCGCGCGCAGACGGATCGCTCCCCAGGCCATCGGCTCGTTCCGCGCCGTAAAACGCAGCGTATGAACGCCTGCGGACAGCCGGAACTTCAAGGGCTCCGACGAGACGGCATAGTTCGTCATCCGGGCCGTCAGCCATACGGAGGACTCCGTCTGCAGCGAGCGGATTTCGTTGCCGATCGCGTCCTTGCGGAAGGGAACGTCCTTGTCGCGCCACCGCTTGACGAATTCCAGGCTGCCCGCCTCGGAGAACGGCGTCTGTCCGTCGATCTCCAGCCCGTAGAAGATCGAGCTGCTGCTGTCTTGTTTGATCGATTTGTAGGTGAATTCCAGCTCGTAAATTCCGTCCGCGGGCACCTCGACCTTCCATTCCGTCCAGCCGGAGCCGTTCTCCCAGACGAGCGCACGGCGGCCCAATTCCGCATCCGGTCCCGCGGACAGCGCCGCGTCGGGCGAAGCGGCGGCATAGCCGGACGGATCGATCTCGATCGCTTCTCCCGCGTAGGCGGGCACGTCTTCCGCCTGCAAGCGGTTAACCTCGGCGGCGTAATACGGCACGCCGTTCTCGTCTCCCGCGACCCCGGCGATCGCCGAAGCGGCTACCGCCGGGTAGAACGGCTCCTCCTGTCCCCAGGACCGGATGACGTATCCCGCCGCGACGACGGCGAGCAAAATCGTAACCAGCATCCATCTGCGCAGCCTCATTCCGTCTTCCCGCCTTCCGTTCATTAAAAGATTCCGAGATTCCGGCCGGTTTCTCCGTCGAAGAAATGCGCCTTCTCCATCCGGAAGCCGATGTCGACTTTGTCCGACGCATGATACCGGGAGTCGGATTCCACGACCCGGGCGATCAGCCGAATGTCGCCAAGGCTCATATACAAGTAGGAATCGGCGCCCATCCGCTCGATGATGTCGATCCGGGCCTCGACGGTCTCGTCCTCCCTGTCCGGCGCTTGGCGAGGCTCCATCTCCACATGCTCCGGCCGGATGCCCATGACGATTTTGCCGAACCTCGCCGAGGTGACGAACGCCCGATAGGAGTCGGGCAGCCGCAGCCGCAGCCGTTTGTTGCGAAAATAATATTTGCCGTCCTCCTCCGCGATCGCCCCTTCGATCAGATTCATCGCCGGCGAGCCGATGAACCCGGCCACGAACAGATTCGCCGGATAGCCGTATATGCGGTCCGGCGTATCCGCCTGCTGGATGACGCCGTCCTTCATCACGACGATCCGCGAACCCATCGTCATCGCCTCGGTCTGATCGTGCGTCACGTAGACGGTCGTCGTGCGCAGCTCCTGATGAAGCCGGATCAGCTCGGCCCGCGTCTGCGTTCTCAGCTTGGCGTCGAGATTGGACAGCGGTTCGTCCATCAGGAACACCTCGGGCTCGCGAACGATCGCCCGCCCGAGGGCGACGCGCTGCTTCTGTCCGCCCGACAGTTGACTCGGCTTCTTGTGCAGCAGCGCGCCGATCTCGAGCGTCTTGGCCGCTTTTTTCACCCGCAGCTCAACCTCGTGCTTGGCCGTCTTCCGCAGCTTCAAGCCGAGCGCCATGTTCTCGTACACCGACAGATTCGGGTACAGCGCATAATTCTGGAACACCATGGCGATGTCCCGATCCTTGGGCGACACGTAGTTGATGAACCGGTCCCCGATATAAATCTCGCCTTCCGTAATGTCCTCCAGTCCGGACAGCATGCGCAGCGTCGTCGTTTTGCCGCAGCCGGAAGGGCCGACCAGCACGACGAACTCTCCGTCGGCGATATCGAGGTGAAAGTCGACGACGGAAGGCTTTTTCTCCGCGCGATACTGCTTGCTGACGTGATGGAACGAGACGTTCGCCATGCCAATCTCCTCTTCCCGGTCGAATTTGATAGCGGGCCCCTGCCGCAGGGCTCGCCGAAGAGGCTTGCGGGATCGCAAACCTGCTCCTTGTATGGACGATAGCTGCCGGTGCCGGCGGGAGTGCCCGCCCGTTACTTGTACGTTACTTGTACTTGAGATAAGCGTTCTTCAGCTCATCGGCGATTTGAACGTAGTCCGCCGACGAAACCAGTCGATTCACGTATTGATCCCAGTCCTCTTCGGACAGCACGCCCATGACGAACTTTACCTTGTTGCGCTCGAGGTCCCGGGTCAGATCGCCCCACTTATCGACGAGCGACGGCGAATACAGATTATAGGCCGGATTCGAATAGGTCGATTTCAACTGCGAATCTTCGAATACTTCCTTGTACCATTGCAGCCTGACCGGGTCGGCGTCCCAGAGCAGATAATTGTCCGCCCCCGTGTAGGTGCCGTCGTTCCACGTGTACGCCTCGATGCCTTCGTTCCTGTACTTGTCGTTGCGCTCGATAACGCCGTTCTTGAGCTCATAGTGAACGCCTTCAATGCCGTACAGCGCCAATCGCTGATAGACGGGCGACGAGGTGAAGTCGATCAGCTCCAGCAGACGCGGAATGTCGGCCTCCGGCACGCGCGAGTCGATCATCAGGTTTGTCCACGAGCCCGTCGCCATGCTCGTTGCGTAGCCTTGGGGCCCTTGCAGCACTTTGAGCGTCAATACGTCCGCCTCCGGCGCGTTCTCCTTCAGCTTCTCCAGCCAATCCGGAATCGTGAACATGTGCGTATTGGCGGCCACCGCCACGTATTTGCCCGTTTTGAACAGGTCCGTCTCGCTGCCTTCGACGATCGGGAACTCCGGGTGGATCGCTCCCGCGTCGTACAGCTGCTTGAGCCACCGCAAATAAATTTTGAAGGCGGGCATAAAGTCGCGATACCGGAAATTCCCCTCGCCGTCCACATCCCAATTCTGGATGCCGGTAATCGCGTTCGCGATCACGTCGGCGCTGGACGTCGACTTCATCGCCAGCCCGTACAGATCGGGAGGATTGCTGAGCCGCAAGAGCGCGTCCGTCAATTCCTCCCAGGTCGTCGGCACCGGCAGCCCCTCCCTGTCCAGCAAATCCTTGCGGATATGCACCGTTGTGAAAATCGGCGGATTCGGGTGTCGCGGGATGCCCCATATCTTCCCGTTGTACACCATGTTGTCCCAGATCGAGGACGGGTAAGCCGCAAGATTCGGGTATTTCCGCAGATTGTCCCCGGTCAGATAAGGGGTCAGATCGTGGAATACGCCGGCCTGGATCGCTTCGTTCGTTGCCGTCTCGTAGATGGGATTGCTGGTCGGCACTTGGGTGATGTCCGCCAGGTCCCCGGTATTGAGCGCCACGTTTAATCGCTCTTTGTACCCGTTAAGCGGCACCCACTGCCAACTGATTTTCGTGTTCGTCTCCGCCTCGATGCGCTGACCGACGGCGTCTCCCCCAGGCGGGGGCGCCCCGTAAGCGATGTTCATCCACGAGACTTCGAGCGGAGGGCTCGCATTGGCCTTGCCTCCGTTCGACGAATCGGGCGAAAGCGAACAAGCGCTCAAAGCGGCGACGGCGCTGACCAGCGGCAGGACGGCGGATTTCCGGAAAACGCAGATACGGATCATGGGTAACCTCCCGGAGGATTCGACCGCCGCGCGGCCACCCGTTGCGGCGGCTTCCGGCGATCTCGTCTTGATAGTATCGTAAATCGCGAAGGCGCGCGGCGCTATGACGGTTTGCTTACTTTCATGCCGTTTTGAACACCTCTTGCGTCGATTCCCGCCTCGGCGGCCTTCCTCCATAGTATAATGGATACGAGCCATGAAATCGCTTACCTACTTGGAGGGACCCCGGAATGCCGGTTAAAATGACGATTTTCCGCAGACTGATTCTGATGCTGGTTCTCCTCATTCTGCCGATTCTGGGACTGTATATGTATTCCAATCAAGTGAGCGTACGCGTCGTGCGCAACGAGATCAAGGAGTCGAACCTGCAGCATCTGTCCTTTCTACTGCGGCAAGCGGAAGTGACGGTAGAGCAATTAATGCTCGCCGCCAATACGATCGGACGGTTCCAGGTCATCGACGACTTGATCCATATCGACGAGAAGCCGAGCAACTACGAGAAAGTCGTGATCAAGCAGGACATTATCGAGAAGCTGAGATTGTCCGGTGCCTCCAGCAACTGGACGAACCAATTTACCGTCTATGCCCCGGCGGCCGGCACCGGGGTCACCACTTTGAATTCGGCGGATTACGGGGCCATGTTCGCGGAGGACGCGATTACGAAGGAATGGAAGTATCGGGAGACGTCGGAGAACGGCGTACCGGTCAAGCAATTCGTCAGGCATACCGTGTACCCCGGCTCGCGGATTATCGTCGAAGTCAGCTTCACGGCGGACAACATTCGGAACATGCTCGATCAGATCAAGCTGAAGGGAAAAAACGATCCGTTTTTTTACCATCCGGGCGAGCTGCCGATTATGAATCGGACGGCTAACGAAACGCTGGCGGAGGGCGTCGTCGACTATTTGAACGGGCGCAAGGTGGACGCGGACCGCGCGGAAAGCGGCACCGAATACGTTCGGCTGCAAGGACGTCAATATATGATCAACTACGTCAAGTCGGAAACGCTCAATTGGGTGCTCGTCGACTACGTCCCGATGGAATACCGGTTAAGCCCGATCAAGAACAGCTCCCTGCTCTTCTACGCTTGCATCGGCATGCTGCTGGCCATGAGCATCGCCTTCGCCCTGCTGCTGTACCGCAACGTACAGATGCCGGTATCGCAGCTGCTTCACGGCGTGCGCAATATGGAACGCGGCCAGTTCTCCGTCCGTCTGACGAACAGGCAGAAGAACGAATTCAGCTATTTGTTCCACCGCTTTAACCAGATGGCGTCCCAGATCGAGCAGCTGATCGAGAACGTGTTCGCCGAGCGGCTTCGCTCGAAGGAAGCAACGCTGAAGCAGCTGCAGTCCCAGATCAATCCGCACTTCCTGTACAACTCGCTGGCGTTCATCAAGAGCATGACCGAGCTGGAAGAGAAAGAAGCCGTGATCGCGATGACGCTGAACTTAAGTCAGTACTACCGCTATACGACCCGCGTGGAAAATCAGGAAGCGACGCTGGGCGAGGAGCTTGAGCTGGTGCGCAACTATTTGACGATCCAGAACCTGCAGATGCAGCGCTTCGACTTCGAGCTGGACGTCCCGGACGACATGCTGGAGCTGCGGATACCGCGGCTGATTCTGCAGCCGATCGCCGAGAACGCGATCCTCCACGGACTTGAGCCGCGGATGGAATGGGGATGGCTGCGGATCTCCGGCGAACGGGACGGCTCGGGCAACCGTCTGATCGTGGAGGACAACGGCGTCGGACTTTCCGAAGACGCGTTGGAGAAGCTGCGGATCAAGCTGGATACGCCGCTCGACAACGAATCGGGCTGCGGATTGTGGAACGTGCACCAGCGGCTGAAATACCGGTTCGGGCCGGAGGCGGGCGTGGAGATGTCCCCCTCCCCCGGCGGCGGATTGCGCACTGTCCTGCATTGGACGGATCATGAAAACAAAGGAGGCCCCTCATGATGCATCACGTGCTGATCGTCGACGACCATCCGCATCAGGTAGACAGCATGGCCCGCACGCTCCCGTGGACGGAAATGGGGGTTGTCGGCGTTCATAAAGCGTATTCCGCTCACGAAGCGCTGCAGACGCTGGACATCGTGCCCGTCGATCTGGTCGTGACGGACATTCGCATGCCCGTCATGTCCGGACTGGAGCTGATTCGCGAAATCCGCAGACGCTGGAAGGATATTAAAATCATTCTGATGTCCGGGTACGCCGATTTTGAATACGCCAAAGAGGCCTTGCGTCAGGATGTCGAAGACTACCTGCTGAAGCCGGTTCCGAACGACGAACTGATCCGGTCGATCCGCGGCGTCCTCGACAAAAAGGCGGCCGAATGGCAGGCCGTCGTTTCCAGCCAGCGGGTGCTCCATACGTTCCGCGAGCATCTTCCCGCGCTGAAGACCGGCCTCCTGCTGGAGCTGCTGCGCGGCCGACGCTTGCCCGACAGCCTGCTGCAGGAGAAGCTGGATCTGTACGAGCTCCCCTTCACCGTCCGGGAGAAAGCGGCGCTCGTGCTCGTTCGGCTGGAGGAGCCGCTTGCCGACTACGACCAGCGAAGCGTATCGCTGCTCGAATACGCGATCGCCAACATCGCGGAAGAGCTGTTCCGCGACGATTTCCGAATATGGAGCTGTCTCGACGACTACGGCTATTTAATCTTCCTCGTAGGACTCGGCGAAGGAACGAGAGATTTGCCCGAGCCGGAGCGGCAGCGGATGCTGGAACAGGGCGCGGCGCATCTTCAGCATTATGTCGGCGTCTATCTCAAGGGAAGCATATCCGCGCTCGTCAGCGATTGGTTCGAGTTCCCCGAGGCCGTCTCGGACCGCTACCAGCAATGCTTGTTCGCGTTCCGTCAGCGGATCGGGAGCGAACGGGCCTTCTTTATGACGATCGGCAGCACGGAAGAAGTCCACAAGACGGCGTTCCTGTCCAGCCTGTACGAGCCGCCGACGCTGAAGATGACCATCGAAGCCGGACAGTGGAACGAGCTGCGCGGGAAGCTGGAGCGGATCTTCGAGGAGCTGCTGCAGGACGAATTTCAGTTCGAGGAGCATATTCTGGAGGTCTATCTCGAAATAGGCGGGATGCTTGCTTATATCGCGCACAAAAATCGCCGCAGGCTGGCGGAACTGATCGGGGACGAATACGAGAAGGTCGCCGGCGGACTGCCGTTCAAGACGGTCAAGTCGCTGCGGGAATGGACGTTCCGCATTCTCGATCGGCTGTTCGAGCTCGTCGATCGGGAACGCCAGCATTCCCGCGCCGCCATCGTTCAACAGGTCAACGAATACGTCATGGCCAACCTTGGCAAAGACATATCGATCCAGACGGTCGCCAACAGCGTTTTTCTGCATCCCTCCTACCTGTCCCGAATCTACAAGTCGGAATCGGGCGAGAGCTTCAGCGACTTCGTGCTGCGCGTCCGAATGGAGAAAGCCGTTGCGCTGCTCAAAAATAAAGGAATCAAAGTGTACGACATCTCCGGCGAACTCGGATACAACCAGACGCAGCATTTTATCAAAATGTTCAAAAAGCATTACGGCCTGACGCCACAGGAGTATCGGGAACGCCTGCTTTGAGGAGTCGATATACTCATTCGTTTATCGCTCCTTTCCATAGACCGTTCATCCGCGATCCGCGATCTCTTGAAAGCACTCCTCCCAGGTCAAGCACTCGCAGTTTACGCTGTTCGCCAAAATCTTTTTCATACGCGCCATTTTTTCAATCTTTTCTTCGAGCTCTTCCTGCTTCTTCAGAGCCATCGCCCGCCATCTCTCGGAAGGCGCCACTCCCGAGTCGAAGCCGTCCAGCAGCTGCTTGATTTCTTGAATTTGAAATCCCGCGCTTTGGGCCAGCTTAATCGTACCGATTCGCCCTAGAACTTCATCTTCGTACATCCGTCTCCCGCTTGTGCGCTGCGGGGGCTCCAGCAATCCGATTTGTTCATAATAGCGCAAAGCCGAAGTCGTGATGCCGCTCTTCTCAGCGACTTCGCCGATAGATAACATGCTGCTCCCCCTTGACTTCAAGCTGACTTGAAGTGATATTCTTTTCCCAGCATACAAGATTCATCCGTTTAGGACAACTTGGGGGAGGATCCATGTTCACGGCTATCGGAATTTTCATCGCGACTTTGATTTTTGTCATTTGGCAGCCTCGCGGACTTAATATCGGGTGGTCCGCTTGTGCCGGCGCTATCCTGGCCTTGATCGCCGGGGTCGTTAGCTGGGATGACGTCTGGACAGTGACGCAGATCGTTTGGAACGCTACGCTTGCTTTCGCAGCGGTGATTCTGATCTCCTTGATTTTGGACGAAATCGGATTTTTCGAATGGGCTGCGCTTTATATGGCCCGGTTTGCCAAAGGCAGCGGAGCTCTGATGTTCGTCTATGTCATCCTGCTTGGCGCAGCGGCTGCCGCTTTCTTCGCCAATGACGGGGCCGCGCTTATTCTGACTCCGATTGTGCTGGCTATGGTCAGAGCTTTGAAATTCGATGAACGAATGATTTTGCCCTTTATCATGGCCAGCGGTTTTATCTCCGATACCGGGTCTCTTCCATTCGTCGTCAGCAACCTGGTGAACATTGTGTCCGCGGATTTCTTCGGGATCGGGTTCCTCGAATATGCCGGACACATGATCGTCCCTGCCCTGTTCGCCATCGGATCGAGCTTGTTGGTGCTGTATCTTGTGTTCGGCCGAAGGATTCCGAAGCAATACGACCTTGCTCAATTGAAACAACCGAAAGAGGCTATCAGGGACTTGCGGCTGTTTCGGATTTCTTGGGTAATCCTTGCCGTACTGCTGGCCGCTTACTTAAGCAGCGAATTCCTGCGGATTCCGGTTTCGATCATAGCGGGAGCGGCGGCGATACTCCTCCTATGGCTCGCCCATCACAGCAAAGGAATTCATGCGGCGAGGCTCGTGAAAGGGGCGCCTTGGTCGGTAGTCGTCTTTTCCATCGGGATGTACGTCGTGGTATACGGGCTCCGCAATGTCGGATTTACGGAGGAACTCGGTAAATTATTTGCCTGGGCCGGCGATCAAGGGCTTTACGCTGCCGCGTTGAGTGGCGGATTTATTACGGCCCTTCTCTCTTCCATCATGAACAATATGCCGACGGTCATGATCGCAGCTCTGGCGATTCAAGGGAGCGGCGCAGCTGGAGAAATCCGGGAAGCTTTCATTTATGCGAATGTGATCGGTTCCGATCTGGGGCCGAAAATAACGCCTATCGGTTCGCTGGCCACCTTGCTATGGCTGCACGTCCTGTCCGCTAAAGGCGTTAAAATCGGTTGGGGCTACTACTTCAAGGTCGGCGTGATGTTGACGATTCCCGTTCTCTTCCTCACGCTGACAAGCCTGTACCTGTGGCTGAAGTTTATGTATGAATAAGACAGAAGAAGGAGCGGATGACATGACAAAACCATTGATTTACTTCCTTTGCACGGGCAATTCATGCAGAAGCCAAATGGCTGAAGGTTTTATGAAGGCGCTCGGAGGTCATCTCTGCGAAGTGAAAAGCGCGGGCCTTGAAGCGCATGGGCTTAATCCGAGAGCCGTTGAAGCGATGAAGGAAGCCGGCGTAGATATTTCTTCCCATACGTCGGATGTCATTGACCCTGATATTTTGAATCGGGCGGCTTATGTCATTACGTTGTGCGGACATGCCGACGAACATTGTCCGGTCGTCTCCAATCCCGGCGTGATTAGATGGCACTGGGGCTTCGACGATCCCGCGAAGGCGACCGGAACCGAAGAAGAAATTCGGGAACAGTTCCGTGCCGTTCGCGACGCGATTCGATCGCGGGTGGAAATGCTTTGCCGCTCCTTGACCGAATAAGCGGTCAGGCCTGCCTGTTGCCGCTAATAGATCTTCTTCAACAGCTGAACGACCTCATCCAGAGTGAGACCGAAGGATTTATAGTAAGAGGCGTCGACGTCCATTTTCTTCAGGATCATTTCATCGCGTATTCGCAGCATCTCCTCGGATGAGAATTCGGCCACGAAGCACCCTTTGCCCGTTATCGTATGGATCAGTCCGCATCGCTCGAGCTCTTCCCAGGCTTTCTTCACGGTGATGACGCTGACGCGAAGCTCCTGGGCCGCTTGTCGAATCGGCGGCAAGCAATAGCCGCTTTCCAATTCGCCTTTCAGAATTTGGGCGCTGATCTGCTCGAACAGCTGCTGATAAATCGGTTTCTCGGATGTGTTCGAAATCGCTACGTTCATTGGGCTTCCACTTTCTGAAACCGCAGCACCGCGATTCGATAAGCCATCAGCGTAAAGCCAAGGAAGATTACGATTCCCGCGGCCAGGATCGAAATTTGAAGTGCCGTATTGTCGACGCCGGTTCCTATGAAAACGTCGGCTACAGAAGAATTTTGGATTCCCAGCCATTGCGCAATTCCGGCGAACAGCATGGCGGCCGTGATGGAGGCAGCCGTTGCCTTGCCGTAGGTGTACGCCGTCTTATAGTACATGGGAATCAAGATCAGATTAAAGATCGCGAACATGGCCAAGCAGAGCCCCCAGAAGCCCATATGCGGTGCGAAGAAATAATAGGTCAAATGCGGGTATAATCGAAGCGTGATCGCGCCGAAGATCATGGCGAGAGCAAGATGCAGCAATTCCAGCAAGACAATGACGACGATTCTTGCTCTCACCATGTCTTTTTTGGTTACGGGCATCATCGCGGTAAAAAGCAAGTCGTTCTGAGCTTTAAAGCCGCCAAACATGTTCGGTACCGTCAGCCAGCAGAAATACAGGGGGACGAGAAAATAGATCCAACCGGGGACCAACATCAAGGCTCCCGTCAGAACGGGAAGAACGAAAAAAAACGAGTTGATTCCCAAGCGTAAATCCTTCATGACCAGGTTATACATGCATATCCTCCTTTTTCGCGAAATAAACCATGATTTCCTCAAGGTTAGGCACAGTCGCCTTAATGTCGGAAGAGGGAACGAAGTCTTTGGAATGGATCAACCCCGTAAAACCGAAAGAGTTTACCTTGTAAGAAATCAGCTTCTCTTTCACCAAATTTAGTTGGCTTTCTTTTCCGTTCAGCAAGAAATAGGACTCTATAAATTCGTTTTTTTCGGAGCTGTTGATAATTTGTCCGTTTTCAATGAAGGTAATATAGTCGGCGCATTTTTCCAAATCGGATGTAATGTGAGTGGAGAAAAGAATGCTGATTTCCCCATCGATTACGAGCTCCTGGAAGAGATCCAACAGATCGTCGCGCGCGACCGGATCGAGTCCGCTTGTCGGTTCGTCGAGAATGAGAAGCTTCGCGTTGTGGGACAGAGCCAACGCCAGGCCGAACTTGACTTTCATTCCCGTCGACAATTCGGAGATTTTTTTGTTTTCATCCAATTTGAATCTTCTAAGATACCTGTAATAGGTCTCGTCATCCCAATTTTTATAAAACTTCTTAATGACGCCGGTCAGCGTCTTGATCTTGCTGCGCGTATAGAAATCGATGCCGCCGAATGCGCAGCCGATCTCCTGCTTCAATTCGATTTCGTGCTCGGCCATGTTTCTGCCCAGAACGCATACCTCTCCGCTATCGATATGAACCATATTCAGGATCGATTTGATCGTCGTCGTTTTTCCCGCGCCATTGGCACCGATAAATCCCATAATATAACCTTGTTCCAGCCGAAACGATACATTCTTTAACTGAAAGCCTTCGTATTTCTTATTGACGTTCCGAACCTCCAAAGCCAGCATATCGCGCCTCCCCGCCAAAATTGTGCATGTTGTGCATGCACAATATATCACAGAGCGATTTGTTCTGTCAATTGCCCGGCAGTGTAACGATTTCGTCATAATTACGTTCTTTTATGGCACATTCGAGTTATTCCATCGCTTCCGAGAATTGGCGTAAAGTGAAAGTACAACCGTCAAAAGGAGGCCAATATCGGTGATTCATACTCAAATTCTTATTGTCGACGAGGAGCAGCAGATCCGAAGCACATTGAGCAGGCACCTACAAAGAGAGGGCTTCGAGGTCAAGGAGGAATCGGACGGGCTAAACGCCCTTCGGCAAATTTTGAATCATCGTTTCGACCTCGTTGTACTCGACACCGAATTGCCAGGAATCGACAGTCTGGAACTGTGCGCGATCATTCGAAGCGAGAGCAATATTCCCGTTGTTTTCATCTCCGGAAAAGAAGGCGAACACCACAAGATAGACGGCTTCCGGGCTGGAGCCGACGACTTCGTTCTCAAGCCGTTCAGTCCGCGCGAGGTGGTGCATCGGATCAGCGGTATCCTGAGACGGATTTCGGCTCAGCAGATCCAGTGCAAAAAACAGGCGGCGAGCAGTTTGATCGTGTTGCCTCGCATCAGTCTGGATCCCAGAGCGCACAAGATTACGGTGGACGGGGGCCCGTTGGACTTGACTTTGAAGGAGTACGATCTGCTTTACTATTTAGCCGAGCATGCCGGCAAATCGTTTTCCAGAGGGCATCTGATCAGAAACGTCTGGAAATATCCCTATCAAGGCGATTGCAGAACGGTGGATACCCATGTCAAACGGCTCAGGGAAAAAATGAACGAGGTCGCGCCTGGCTCCGGCGTCCTGATTCAAACGATACGAGGCTACGGTTACGGCATCACGCAGAGTTAAAATTGAAAACGTCCCCCGAAACGGACCGCGAGCCAGCCGTTTTGGGGGACGTTTAATTCCTTTCTACTTCCGCAGAGTCCTCGAAACTTCTTCCATATATGGAGCCAGGTACAGCTCGCGAACCTCGTGCCGAATCCAACTCATCAATCCCATAATGACCAGCAGTACGACAAGCGAGGATAGGAACAGCCTGCGCGAGTCGGCCTTGTACAGCCTGTACAACAGAACGACAAGCGCAACTGCCAGAACGATAGCCGTACCTAGCAGAGATGTGTGAAAGAAAGACCCGCCAAGGAAGCTGGAACGCACCTCCGAGTTCATGCTCAGCAGCAGCAGCGGTCCTGCGATGAGCTGCAGCAGTGTAAACAGGAAGGCAGATCCCTTACCGAACTTTCTCGCCAGCGCGTACACCGGATCGTCTCCCCGACGGCTCTTGCGTTTTCCCCACCAGAACATATACATGCCGATTACCGCAAATCCAGCCGCCATGAAGTGCAAATACCGCTGCCAAATCGTCGGATAGCGGAACAGGGAATCCCAGAAGCCTTTGGACCCGTCCCACAGCTCCGGCTGGAGCATTGAAGCGACATTGGTAATAAACAGCAACGGCACGAACAGTAGGATCGCCGTTCCCGATATCCCGAAGACCAGATGAAGTCCCTTGCGATTTTGCCATTTGTCCCACATGAATTTATAAACGTAAAGCAGCAAAAACGAAATGATGAGCAACGGGATCAACATGAGCCACCACTTGCCGATCATAATGGTGGACGGATAGAAGAATTGCGTGTAAATCGTACTGATAATAAGCAGCGGCGCGACGCCGAGCACAACGGCAATACTCTTGTGAATGGCGACCATCGTGGCCAACTGCAGCGCCAGCTTGTCTGCGACCGCGTCGCGTTTGCGAATGCCAGCAATCTCCAGCAGCACGGCGTAGACCGCGCCGCCTACCGTAATGTTGACATAGATCAGATGCAAAATAAAACCGACAACGATCAACACTTCGAACAAAGGCAGGTTCCCCGGTATCGCCAGTCCCAGGTCGTTGGGAACGGGAGATTCGGTTTTGAGAGAAAATGGCATATACGACGGCTCCTTTTAATCCTTTTGCGGCGTTTCGGCGGATTGCGGCTTCGCTTCACTATCCGTCGGAGAATCGCCATTTATTTGCGCGACGACGTTGGCCAGATAGGCGGCTACCGCCTCGACCTCCTCCTGCGTTCCCGCGAACGGGGGCATAACATCCCGAATCAGGTGCATGGAAGGGATAAAGCTGACGAGAGCGTCTTCGCTCCATCCGTCAATCCGTTCCGTCATCGCCCGGCTTCTGCGCGGCCCATCGATGCTGTGGCAGGCCATGCATTGCATCGCAAATATTTCTTCCCCGACCTCTAATTTGTTGGCCTCCGTTACTTCCTTGATTTTGGTGAATTTGGCATGCTTCAAAAATCCGTCCTGTGCATATTTCTCCATATCTTCCTTGAGAACGCCGTTGGCATACATGTAATTGTAAATGACATACGGCTTGCGAATGTTCTCGCGCACGATCTCGAATTCGGTAATGAGCAGCAGTGAAAACACGCCGGTAAATACGGTCAATGCGATCGGAAATTTGGGTTTTCCGTCCAGCAGCGTCACGGCGAGAATAAAAATCAACAGCAACCCTCCGATGTTCAGCCAAATGAACGCGGACTCGCTCATGCCGGACGCCCACTTCACCAGCGTCTGCGCTTTATCCGGCAGACTTCTCAGGTACCAGAAACCGCTAAGCAGCATAACGGGCACCGAGATGGCCAGCCATCTGCCGAAAATACGCTGTACGGTCACACGATCCCGCACGCTCTTGACCATCCATCGGTTCAACACGTGCAGGACTGCCACACCCAGCGCGATCGCCGCGAACGTACGGAAGATCATCGATGGGATCCACGTAGGGTTAAAGAAAGCGTCCCAGAACGACAGCGTTTCCACCCAGTTTCCGGGGTTGATTTGCGCAGCCAGAATACCTGTAATGAGGACCAGCGTCAGCCAGGACATCACGCACAACGCAATCCCGATGCGAAGGTGTTTTCTTTTGTCCGCTCCCTTCCATCTGTCCCATGTGTAAAAATACGTTAGCAGCAGCACGACCTCCGACACGAATACGAGCCACTCCGTGAACCACGCCCAGTGAAAAATACGAAGCAAAGATCCGATCGCATCCGGCAATATTACCGTAGTGGTGAACCAGATTCCGACGCCGGTCATCGCACCGGCTGTTGTCGTGATGATCATAATCCATTTGCTCAGGGTACGGGCGTATCCCTCCAATACCGGATTGTTGTCCTTGTGCGCCCGATACTCAATCGACACCATCAGCACGCACCCTCCGATCGCCACCGCATGATTGATCATGACGTGCAGCACGGCCATCATCCCGATCAGGTTGCCGTTGCCCAGCCAGCCGAAATCGATCGTCGGAAAATTCAACCTCATCCCCTCCTCTTGTCAAGTCATCAGTATATCCAGAGGGTCTCGGACAAAAAATGGCCAATAGTAGTCATTTTAATCGAAATTAGATGAATTTATTGTGAATGGTCCAGAATAACTTCATTTATCTATATTTAAATCCATTATTCTCTCGTTTTCTTTAGTTATAAAGGGCTAGCTCTTTGGAGCGGTTCCTTGCAGAAGCATAAAATAGCACCATATGGTCATGGAAAGGTCATTGCAGACGGTGCTAGAATTGAAAGAATTGGAACGTTCGACAAGGATGGAGGGTACCATGATCGCGACGATAAAAGCCCCGAAAATTTTGTTGTTTGGTTTCTCGAAGCCGCTCTTCCAGGCAGTCGATTACTTCTCCGCTATGCTCGGTTGGCGAGTAACCGCAGATTGTTCGCGGGCAAAATGCATGGAAAAAGCAAGGTCCGGCGAGTATGCGCTCGCACTCATAGACGCATCGAAATTCAGAGAGGACGGCTGGAGGCTATTCGCTACGTTGAAGCGCACGGCGCCGAACATACCGATCATCGCCGTAACGTCCAAGCAAGGAGGCGTGGAGGAAAGATTGACAGCCTTCGAGGCGGGAGCCGACGATTGCGTCAGCAAGCCGTTCAGTTGCCGGGAATTGTTGTACAGAATGAAAGGGATGCTTGAAAGGGCAGTTGAAGTAAGAGAGCAGGCGGAGATCGTTCGCAGACGCTATTCGTTGCTGCGCTCCAGGCTTGAGATTGGCCGCAATGGTCCCTTCATTCGCATTGCTCATTTCTCTGTGCGCCTTTCATCCTGTGAATTCAAGCTGATTAAGTACTTGGCCGATCGCAGCAACCGAATCGTCAGCAGAGAAGAGCTTTTAAAGGCCGTCTGGCCGACCAGTTCAGTCAGCTATTGTCGAACTGTGGATACTAACATCAAGCGCATTCGTGAAAAACTAAAGCAACTCCAACCGGAGTTGGCAGGGATAATTCGAACGGAGAGAGGTCGAGGTTATTGTCTGATGGATCCGGCAGCCGAAACCGGTTGAACGTCAGAGAGTGCGGTTTTTCATTCCGGCGGCCGCCAAAGCCAATGAAAGCTGAAGCGCTCCCATCAACAGAATTCCTCCGAGCATGGAGATACTGGCGACCGTAGAGGCAGTCGTCAAGACCCCCGTCTGCGGAGCGCCGCATAGCTCGGACATGGAAATTGGCCTAAACGTAGTGATTCCATACTGTGAGCCGGTCATGGCCACACATACGGGGAAAAGCACAACGCTCCCCAGAATGGACAGCCGGGTGCGGATTTTAAGACGCTGCTTCCGCGCCGCGCAAGGACGAAGCATCGCTTCCCACATGAACCAGGAGCTTCCGAGAAGAATTCCCTGGAGCGGAAAACGGAGCAATTCCCACTCATTCATCATTTGATAGGCCTTCGGCCACAGCAATACCGACAACGACAAGAAAAATAAAAGCGCGGCTAACGTACCCTCCTGTCCGTTTCTTATCAAGCGCACTCCTCCTGAAATACGACGGAGCAAACTCTGGCGAATCCATTGAGGCAAGCCCGCGATCATCAGCGGCACCATGGCAAGATAGCGAAGGCAAAGCTGAAGAACGTACGTATCGATTGATTGGCGGGCAAGCGCGGACAACACTCCGCCATAGCCGAAGTAAAGACAAAGAAGGCCGGCGTAGAAAGAGGCTTGTCTTGCGGGAGACAGGACCGCCTCGTGATCGCCCCTTCTTTCTCCGTTGCCCGCTTTGGCGTATAACAAAGCGGCCACAGCCACGACGACCAGCAATTCCGGCGTCAGAACTCCGTGCCACCCGTAGCGGTCTATCAGTCCGTTCACGCGACTGTCCTCCCCGTTTTATTTTTTTCCGATCCAGCTTTGCTCATAGGCATAGCGAGCTAGCTGCACTCGATTGGCCAAATGTAATTTTTGCAGGATGTTTTTCAAATGATTTTTTACGGTATGCTCCGATATCTCCAGATGACCGGAGATGTCCTTGTTGCTCAAGCCTTTGGCTACAAGCCCCAGAATCTCTCCTTCGCGGGCGGTAAGCGGATTGCTCCGCGTCTGGGTGATTCCCGCAGGAGACAGCTCCTTCAGAATACGAAACGCCAAATCCCTAGTCATCGGAACCTCGTCGAAGGCGATCGCCTTCAAATATTCGTGCCACGCCTCCGGTTTCAGGTTTTTCAGCAGATAACCTTGAGCGCCTTTTTTGAGCGCATCGAACAAATGCGCAATATCGTCGGATACAGTGACCATGACGATTTTGAGATACGGATACTTTTCCTTCAGACGCTTGGTGGCCTCCAAACCGCCCATGCCGGGCATCTGAATGTCCATCAGCACTAAATCCGGCATCCATTGCTCGCTTAACGCGATTGCCTCTTCCCCGCTGCTCCCCTCCGCTACTACCTCAAAGTCGGGCGTGCTTTGCAGGATCATTCGAATCCCTTCCCGTGCCATTTCGCTGTCGTCGATGACCAGCACTCTGAAAGGCGACATTTTAAGCCTCCCCTTTCCTCACCGATATAATCGTTTCCCCGTTTGATCTTTCAATCCCCAAATGCCAGTTCATCGCTTCGGCTCGGTCCTTCATCATCTTTAAGCCGTATCGTCCTTTGACCATGGTCTCCTCCAGAGGAAAGCCTTTGCCATCGTCGGCCAGTCGGCACATCCAGCCTTTTTCCGTTATTGTTGCTCGAATCGTTACGCGTTGGGCTTCGGCATGCTTGTGAATATTCATCAAAGCCTCTCGGACAATTGCGAGGAGCTCGATTTTTTCCTTCGAGGATAGGCGGGATTCGGGAATTTCCCATTGGACGTCGAACTGGAGAGCCGTTTCCAACTTCAATTCGTCGATCAAGACTTCCACTCCCTCCAGCCAGGGGATCGTATCCGCCTTGGCCGGATGTCTCAAGTTGGCGATCGCTTGCCGAACATAATCGTTGGTGCGGTGTACGCTTTCCTTCAGCTTCTGCAGCATGGGACCGTCCGTTGCGGGCCTGCTCTCCATCTGGGAGATCTGAGCGTTCAGGAAAAACAGAGACTGCGCTATGCCGTCATGCAGCTCTCGGGCAATCTTCTCCCGTTCCTGAAGAACGGCCTGTACCGCCTTGGCCCGATTGAGCTCGTCTTGATTATGCTCGATCATCGTGAACAGCTGAGTCAAAAACAGCAGAGAGACAAACAGAACGAACACGGGTGCCAGCCAGTTTCCCAGCTCCATGGAAATATAGGGCAACAGAAATTCATGTCTAACATATTCCCAGAGTCCGATTGTCAGGGTCGGAATCGTTAAAATGAGCCACTTGATTTGTTTGTAGGTCACAACGCGTCTCCTCCTTCGCTAGCCAATGTTTCCTTCTTATTTTAACCTGACGGGAGAGGAACAGATATGACTCTAAATGACTACTCGCCTTATGGAAGAACTTCCTCTTTCTCATAGGCGTAAGACTTTCCGGCTTCGTCGACAACAGCAACCTCGAGCTTCCAAACGCCGTTAGCATCAATGTAGGAACCTTCCGCTTCATAGGTATATTTATCGAAGCCTTCGAAGCCGTAAGGATCGGGTCCTCCCTCCTTGAAGCTCAGGGGAACCGTCATACGTCTTTCCTCCCGCCCGAGAGACACTTCTGCCGAAGCCGGCTTGCCCATTCCGCTAGGCAGCCAGATATCGAGACGGACGAGCTGTCCGCTCGCGCCTTTGCTAGGCGAGACTCGAAGAGACATGTGGGCGTCGATCCCCATCACATGCCAGTACAAGGGTTCTCTAAGAGCGCCTTCAAGCGGAACGGATCGGGAAAATAACGCCGAGACGAGCAGGACGACTACGGTCAGGCTTAGCGAAAGTCTCAGGTTTTGCTTAAAACGAAACGGCTGATAAGCCCCTTTCGTCTCACGATCCCTGTTCCAATTTCTATAACCGATTCTGACGATCAACGCAATGAGGACGGATAGCAGTAATTCAATCAGGATCCACGTCGCAGCGCCGTTTTCCCGAGTGTTCCAAAGCAGGAGAACGCCGCCCGCATCGGTTGTCGCGAATCCCCACCAGGCTGCGGCCGACCAGGTCATGAAGCGTGCGAACGGAAGCTCGGTCCGTATTTCCGACGCAGCCTGGGACAACGCACAGAAGAGCGCGAGCCCTCCTCCGAACCATATCGCCATTGAATAGGTATGCAAGGTTTCCGCGAGAAGTGCAAGCAGGTCTGCGGAGGTCGAGATTCCTCCGCCGCCGTCGGCGTGGATAAGCGGAATCAAGGCAAGCGGGCATAACAGCTTTGCAGATCTGGAGATGCGAGGGATCGGAATCGTATCCCAAGCGACCAGCACTGTCAGCACGGCGACAACCATCTTTGAGAGGGTCCAGGCGCTCTCTTGGTCCGAAAACATCAGCACGTAAAGAACGACAACGGCCGCCGCTTTCTCCAGTCTTCGGACGATCCGTTCCGTCGTCTCATCCCCGTTCATATCCGGCCATATAAAGGCTCGAAATACGGCAATTCCAAGCAATGCCATAACAGCGCCCTTCGCTGCCGCCCGGCCGATAATCCCAAACACGGTCGCCCATTCCCCTTCAGTCGCGCCGTGCGCGTGCTCGTGTCCGGCTCCGCTTGTCTCTCCGCCGGGCGTAAGCAGGAAAAACAGGCAAACCGCGGCCGCCAAAGCGGCCGCGGGCCATCGGTTAATTTTGGTGCGCATGCCCGAGCGTCCCTCCTCTTCTCAAAAACGATCCAATTCATACCATTTGCGGTATCTCTCCTCGCGCTTCGACAGATCCCGATGCGTTCCCCGCATTCGAACCTCCCCGCGCTCCAAAAACAAGATTTCGTCCATCTTCTCCAACATCGTCAACCGGTGCGTGAACCATACGATCGTACGTTCCCTCAACGTTTCGAGCAAAGTTCGAATAAGCGCAAGCTCTGCAGGACGATCCAGACCGGTGGTCGGCTCGTCAAGCAGCACGATCGGGCTTGCCTGCAGCAGGATGCGGGACAAGGCGACACGCTGAAGCTCCCCACCGGAGAAGCGACTTCCAGCCTCGTCCATAGGCGTTTCGATTCCCTTCGGAAGAGCGGCTACCAGCGGTTGAAGCCCGACCTGCCGAAGAGCGTCTCGTATTTCCTCGTCCGTGGCATCTTTCCGACCCATTCGAACGTTGTTGGCGATTGTCGTATGGAACAGGTGGGGCTGCTGGTTCAGGATCGAAAATTGGTGTTTCTGCAGAGCGCTCATCGGCGAACCGTTTATCGTCATCGTTCCTTCTCCAGCCTCGCGCTGTCCGCTCAACACCTGAAGGAGAGTGGACTTGCCCGCACCGCTTCGTCCCAGCACGGCGATTTTTTTTCCTTGCGGAAGCTCGAGATCAATTCCCTTTAAAGCCGGTTCGGCATCGAGAGAATAGCGATAGCCTAGCCGTTCCAGCTTGATGTAAACGGGGCCGGCGAACGCTGCGGAGACAGTCGGATTGTCGCCCGTGGCCGTATACGGCCGCGCCGATTCCGTCTGCGCGAGCCTCCGAAAGGAGTCTTGATACTCGGGCCAACGGGCGAGCGCATCGTTGACTTTCACGATCGAATCCATTATGGGAAAAACGGCCAACACGCAAGCCGCGATCCAGACAGATTCCATTACTCCCGCCTCAACGCGTCCGACAACCCAGGGAATGGTCAGCAGCACAGCTCCTCCCGCAGCGGAGCGGGCCAGCCACTGTCTTCCCCGTTCCGCTGCCCGACTCGCCTTTTCCCTCTCTGCGCTGGTTGTCTGCCTGACCCGCAAGGCGGCGACAGCTTGCTGCGTTCTGCCGCTTAATACCCAATCGGTTAAACCCGACCAGGCATCCGACAAGTCGCTATAGAACAGGGAGCGCTGCATGCCGACTCTTTGCTGCGCAGTACGAGCTCGGCGCGCGGAGACCAAAGGGACGATAAACAACCACAGACCTCCGTAGGCGATTAGCCACCAGGAGGTCGCTCCTCCGGAACGGGAGAGAAGCGCTGCGGTCGTCCCGTAGACCAATGCTCCGGAAAGCGCTGGAAAAACGATCCGAAGGTAAACCTGCTGCAGCCGCTCGATGTCGTCGGCAGCCAGACCGAGCAGCTCACCCAGCCGATAACGGGATCGGAGATCCATAGCCTGGCTCTCCAACGCATGATACAGCCTGATCCTCATGGCGGATAACGCGGTGAGCGCGGCATGATGCCCGGCCAAACGCTCCGCGTACTGAAGCGCCGCCCGGCCGAGCCCGAAAGTCCGCACCAGCACGATCGGTACATACACCATTAACACGTTTTCAGGACGAAGACTCGAACGGGAAATCAGTTCGCCGGATGTGAACATCAACGCCGCGGCACAGCCCGCGGCCGCGGTTCCAAGCAGTACGGCAAGAACGATCGCTCTCCAGGAGCTTCTTCCGCCCGTCAACAGCCATCCGTCGTGCTTGTCCAGCCGTTCCTTCATGCCTGTGCCCCTCCCTTATCCAGCAGGCCCCCGTAAATGCCGCCGAGTCGCCGAAGCTCTTCATGCGTTCCAACCTCGACCACTCGTCCTTTCTCCATTACCCATACCGCCTTCATTTCCTTCATCCAGTGCAAACGGTGAGTGGCTATAATCACCCGTTTGTCGGACAGGACCTCGAGCAGCGTCTGCTTGAGGTCCCACTCCGTTTCCATATCGAGATGCGCCGTCGGCTCATCCAGTAGAACGATCGGCCGATCGCTCACCAGCGCGCGCGCCAACGCGACCCGTTGGGCCTCTCCTCCGCTAAGCTGCCGACCGCCTTCTCCGATCGGTTCGTCGATACCGTGAGGCAATCCGCGAACCAGCTGCTCCAGCCCCGCCGCTCGTATGGCCCGCTCCACTTCTTCCGAGCCTGCCGAAGGCTCGTAAAAGCGGATATTATCGGCCAATGACAGGCTAAAAATATGCGGGTGCTGGGGAAGATAGACCATACGCTCCAGCCACCTTCTCCGCGTCGCCCCCTCCATCCGTCGGCCGTCGAGCAGCATTTCCCCAGAAGAAGCTTCGATCAGTCCTCCGATCACTCCGAGCAGCGTCGTCTTGCCTGCGCCGCTTGCGCCAGCGATTCCGATCCAGCCCGCACCCGCAGTCCAATCCAATGTAATCCCCTTCAGCAGAGCTTCTCCTGCAGGCGCCGAAACGACAACTTGATTGAGCGTCAATGTCCCTGGCGCCTCGTCGTTCACTCTCCTCGAGGAGTTTCCGGAATCCGGGAAATTCGGAGCGAATGCCCCCTTCGACACCTTCTTGAGCTCCTTCCAAGCCTCTTTGCCATCCAGGGAAGCGTGATAATCCGCCCCTAATTGTCTGATCGGAACAAAAAATTCGGGGGCAAGCAGCAGCACCGCAAGCGCTCTCTCGAAGACTACGCTTCCGTCGATAAGACGAAAACCGAGCCCAACCGCGACTCCCGCTATAGCCAGCATGCTGAAAATATCCAACGACAGTGAGGAGAGAAAGGCAATGCGAAGGGTCTTCATGACCGTATGCCTGTATCTTTCCGCCGTTCTCGCGATCAATCGGCCGTGCTCCCGGCTAACGCCCAAAGCCAGCAGCGTTTCCAAGCCGCGCAAGGTGTCGGCAAAATGACCGGCAAGCCGCCTGAACGTCTGCCACTGGCGATCGGCCTGCTTGCGAGCGGCCAACCCAAGCACGATAAAAAAAGCGATGATAACCGGCATGGCAAGCGAGAGAATGATTCCGGATGCGCAGTCTAATCCGAAGACGCACAGCAGGATGACCAGCGTCGCGACCGGAGTGTCAATAGTGCGAAAAATGGCCAGTTCCAGATAGACGCGAAGCTTATCCGGACCT
The DNA here is from genome assembly GCF_042431195.1 of Cohnella cellulosilytica. Taxonomy (NCBI): domain Bacteria; kingdom Bacillati; phylum Bacillota; class Bacilli; order Caryophanales; family Paenibacillaceae; genus Cohnella; species Cohnella cellulosilytica. Next base: position 137,958 of record NZ_JBHMDN010000008.1, on the reverse strand, counting down.
TCCATCGCCAGAGCGGTCAACTCGCCGCCGCCTTCCTGGGCAGCAAACCGCGGACCTCTGGAGAAGACGGCCGAAATAAAACGCTCTCTTTCCTCTTCGGCATGCAGCTCCGCGAAGGATCCGGCAGCTGTCTGCTGAAGCCAGGCCAACGTTTGGCGCGCGAAAAAAACGATCACGAACAACAACAGTGAACCTAGAGCATCCCGAATAGGACTTCCTGCGAACAAGAGCGAAATCGCTTTTGCCAGGAACAACGCTTGCGCTACAACCGCTCCCGCATGGAACGCGGAAACGGCCGTCAGCTTGAGCGCAAGCCGTCTGAAGCCTGAAAGCGCAAACCAGTTTCTGTCCATCAGTATTCCAGATGGTCGCGGTTCGTAATTCGCTTATGGAAAACAAAGTAACTCCACGCCTGATATCCCACGACGAAAGGAAGCAGAACGACAGCAACGACTGTCATGGCGCGCAGCGTATATTCTCCTGAAGCGGCGTTAAAGACCGTCAAAGCGAATTCATCCGCCATGGAGCTGACCATGAGACGCGGAAAAAGTCCGATAAACAAAGTCGCAAAGAGCAGTACAATTTGGAAGCCCGTCATGACGAACCCCCAACCCTCGCGACCGCGACGCAGAAAGAAGCCTGCAAGCAGAACGGATGCTGCCCCCAGAACAAGGGCGAGAATGAGCCAAAGTTCGCGCCTTGCCGCCAGATCCGTGGAATAGACGGTCAAGACGGCAAAGCCGGACAACAGCGCAGCCTGCCAGGGAAGCCAGCGCAGCGCCTTCGTCCGGGCTCGCTCCCTCAGCTTCCCTGAAGTGCGGAGAGAAAGAAAAACCAGCCCGTGAAGCCAGCATAAGCCGACGACAACCGCGCCGCCAAGCAGAGAATAACCGTTGAAAATATCGACCAGCCGCGCGTTCATCTCCATGTCTCTTCCGATAGGAACGCCTTTCAGCGTGCCGGCAAACAGAACGCCGAGAAGCAAGGGCGGAACGAAGCTGCCGATCCAGATCGCCGCGTCCCATAGCTTCCTCCAGCCTTCTCCCTCCGCCTTGCCTCTGAATTCGAAAGCGACGCCGCGACAAATGAGCGCAAGCAGTACGAGAACCAACAGCGAATAATAGCCGCTGAACAGAGTCGCATACCAATGGGGAAATGCCGCGAACATCGCTCCGGCCGCCGTAATGAGCCACACCTCGTTGGCGTCCCAGAACGGACCGATTGTATGAATGACGGTGCGGCGCTCAAGGTCGTTGTCCGCGATCCGACGAACAGCCATGCCCACTCCGAAATCGAATCCCTCAAGAAAGAAAAAACCGGTAAAAAGCACGGCGATCAGCAGAAACCATATTTCATTGAACGACATGCTCTTGTCCCCCTTCCCTTCGATAAGGATCGAAAATCGTTTCTTCACCGGAACGCTCTGCCGACTCGGGTCCCTTGCGGGCAGTACGATAAAACAGCCAAGCCGCCAGTCCCAGCAGAAGGATATAGATAGCGGTAAAAGCGACCAGCGAAAATCCGACCTGCCCAGCGCTTACGCCGGGCGAAACCGATTGCTCCGTGCGAAGCAATCCAAATACGGTCCAGGGCTGTCTTCCGATCTCCGTCATGATCCAGCCCGCGGTGTTTCCGATGAAGGGCAGCGATATTCCCGCCACCATCAGAAACAGATAAACTTTCGGAAGCTGGCCCGCTTTGCGGCGCAGCATGAGATACAGCCCGTAAAGACTGAGCAGGATCATGCCGCTTCCCGCGCTCACCATGATCCGGAAACTCCAGAATGTGGTCTTCACGGGGGGGATATAGTTGCCCGGTCCGTAAACTTGTTCATATTCCGCTTGCAATTCCTTCATGCCCGGCACGGAACCGTCGAACCGACTGTACGACAGGAAGCTCAACAAATAGGGGACCTTGAGTTCCCAACGATTCTCTTGGGCTTCGTTATCGATTGCCGCGAATACGGTCCATGGAGCCGGGTCCGCGCTTCTCTCCCACAAGCCTTCGCTGGCCGCCATCTTCATTGGCTGCGTGTCCACCAAGTACTGCGCCTGACCATGCCCGAACTGCGCGATCGCCAGCGAGGACACCGCGCCCACGATCAGCCCGATTCGGAGCGACGTCTTGAAGAAATCCGTCTCTTCTCTTCGCAACAGCTTCCAGGCGCTGATTCCGGCGACCAGGAACGCGCCCGTCGCAAATGCGGCAAACAGCGTATGCGGAAATTCCCATAATAGCTGGCCGTTGGTAAGCAGCGCAGCCAGATCGGTCATTTCCGCTCTCCCGTTGCGGATCGCAAAGCCCACCGGACGCTGCATAAACGAATTCGCCGCCAGAATCCACAGCGCGGACAGCATCGTACCGATTGCAACGAGCCACATGCAAGCCAGATGTAAACCTTTGGAGAGGCGCTCCCAGCCGAACACCCAAAGCCCGATAAAGGTCGATTCCAGAAAAAATGCGAGCAGAGCTTCGATTGCCAGAGGAGCTCCGAACACATCGCCCACAAAGCGCGAAAAATCAGACCAATTCATCCCGAACTGAAATTCCTGCAAAATGCCCGTCACGATGCCCACGGCAAAGTTGATAAGCAGGAACGTCCCCCAAAACTTTGTCAGACGCTTGAATCTTTCATCCCTTTTCACGACGTACAGCGTCTCCATAATCGCCACGATCAATGAAAGACCGATGGATATGGGAACGAACACAAAATGAAAAATGGTGGTCAGCGCAAACTGAAGCCTGGCCAATTCGACGACTTCCACTCCATCACTTCCTCCCGCGTTATTTCTGGCTCCGGAGTTCTCCTTATTATAAGAAAAAGGATCGTCCGGTATATGGCCCGAAAGAGGGAGACGCGTGAGCGTTCTGTGACAGGGTGGAGACAGCTATGTGAAAACAGTTACAATCAAGTGAACTTCCGAGAAATCGTTGTTCTTAAGAAATAAGTCCCAATTGTTCCGCGTTGTACCGCAAAATTTCGAGCAGCGTTTTCATCTCGGAGTCGGGGTAGCTTCTAAGCTCGATTCTCTCCGCATCCACGCTCAATGACCATGGTGACCGCCTTCCGGTATGGCGACCTCTTCATCGCCTGCATGCTCCAATTGCGACAGTCTCTCTACGGCTTCCTCGCCGATGGCCACTCGTTTGGCCGGCATCGCCTCCAGATTGGCGGAAGCGATACGGCTTTGCACGATATACAATCCTTCCGCTCCGAATACATAATTCGCCGCGTATACGCCCGGCGTTTGTTCTCGCGCAGGGACCGTCAACGCTCCCGCTGGATCGTCTTCGGGCCAGACGACGAATTCCGCTTGATCTGCTTGAAGCAGCGGCTGCCCGTTTTTCTTCACCTCTACGGACAGCAAAACTTCCGATTGGGCATCCGCCGGAGCCGGCGCGCTCAGGTCGACGGTCAGATGGGGAGCGAAACCGCGTTCGTCTCTTCCTTCCGTGTCCGATGTACAGCCTCCGAGGGCGATTGCAAGAACGGCGAGTGCCAGACCATTGCGGACAGACTTAAATTGAAACTTCATATCTTACCCCCACCCTCTTCTTAAGCTGAGAACCAGTGCCGCAGCGTCTTGATTCTGCGAATGACGAACCAATCAAGTAGCACGACGACGATCAGCGACAATCCGACAAGCGGCATGACGACGCCGCACACAACCATCAATACCAGCACGGCTACCGAAACCTTGCGGTTTTTGGATCGGTTCGGCGCGCCAAGTCCGTCGGGCTTGCGTTTACGCCACATGAAATATGAACTGATCGAGACAAGCACGAGTCCCAAGGCGGCGAACAGACCGAGCAGTTGGTTGGCCAATCCGAACAGATGACCTTCATGAAAGGCGATGCCATACGAGATCAATTTGCCCATAATGCCGTAGTCGGCGAAGCGCACATCGGTCAACACGGCGCCGCTGTATTGATCGATATGCAGCGTCGCGCTTGTGTCAGGCTTGTCGTGCGAAGTCGACACGGTGAATACGCCGGTTTCCCCGCGGGGGAGCGTGATCGTGTAAGGCTTTAAGACGTCCAGCTTGTCGGCAATACCGGCAACGTCGTTGACGGTCAGCGCCACATATCCTCCGCTTGCGGACGACGCCGGCACAGACAAGTTTTCCGCGGCCCAGGGGAGATCCTCGGCAATATCTTTCGCGACCGTAGTCGACTCCGGTTTTGCGCCGAAGCTGTAAGCATAAGGAGGAACGTTCGTACGGGTGGAGTCGGCCAATTCGCTGATCCGCGGACCAAGTACGCCGGACCAAGGCAGCCCTGACAATATCATCACGACAAGCACAAGCGAAATCCAAAAAGCCGGCACGGCATGCAGATCGCGCCAGAACATTCGGCTTCCCGGCTTGCTCAGCCGGGGCAATACCGTGCCCCAGATATTCTTTTTGCCGCGAGGCCACCACAAAATCAACCCGGTCAGAACAAGGATCAACGCCCAACATGCCGCCAGTTCAACGAGACGATTCGTCCAGGTTCCTTCGATAAGCAGTTGGCTATGCAATTTCTTGAAGATAGCCGAGAACGTTTTGTCAGCGTTTAACGCTCCTTTGATATTCCCGGTATAAGGATCGGCATACATGGTTGTCGGCGTGCCAAAATGACTGACAGAAAGCCTATACGTGTCAGTCGGCGCTTTCATTAGCGTAATGGAAGAAACCTTCGCGCCCGGATAACCTTTCTCGGTCTTGGCAATCACCTCCGCCGGAGACATCGGATGCTGACCCGTTTGGCTTACCGTCAGGAAATCCCTGTAAAGGTAATCTTCGATTTGCGGTTTGAACAAATAAGCCGAGCCGCTGATCGCTAAAACAATCAGAAATGGAGCAAAGATAATACCGGCGTAAAAATGCCACCTCCATACGGCCTGAAAAACGGCTTGCCTTACATTTGGCGCTTTGGAAGACCTGCCTCCTTGCAGCGTTTGGATTGCCTGGGAAGGATCGCTTTCTTGCGGGGGGATTGCTTTGGCCAATTCGCTCAATGAGTGCTCCTCCGATCTAAACTTGAAATATGCAAGCAAAAGTATAGTCACATACGTGGGAGAACTGTATGGCTCATAGGGGCCATAATCTTGCGAAAGCTGTGTACGTTATGTGAATTTTTTTGAAAATCATAAACGGATCGGCGGTGACGGCGTTAAAGCTCGAACAGCAACCCAAATAGGCCAGCCGGTAAAACCGGCTGACCTGACGTTCCGCGCCGAGATATTGCGATCTTCCATTCTGAAGACTTTTACTTCAAGGCCAAGCTGTATTTTTCCCGAGCGTTCCGCGCAGCCTCGACCATGTTGCGAAGCGATGCGACGGTTTCTTCGCGGCCGCGCGTTTTCAAACCGCAGTCCGGATTAATCCAGAACAGCTTCGGGTCGAGCACGCGCAGCGCGCGGTCGATCATCCCCGTCATCTCCTCTACGTCCGGTACGCGAGGACTGTGGATATCGTACACGCCAAGACCGATACCCAGCTTATAGGTGTTCTCCTCGAAGCTGTAGATCAGCTCGCCGTGGCTGCGGGAAGTTTCAATCGAGATGACGTCGGCGTCCATCGCCTCGATCGAGTCGATCATGTCATGGAATTCGCAATAGCACATATGCGTATGAATTTGCGTCGTATCCTGCACGGTGCTGGTTGCAATCTTAAACGCCTTAACGGCCCACGCCAGATAATCCGCCTGATCGGCTTCCTTCAGCGGCAGACCTTCGCGCACGGCCGGCTCGTCGACCTGAATCATACCGATGCCCGCCTGCTCCAGCGCCTCGACTTCCTGTCTGAGCGCATAAGCCAACTGATAGGCAACCTGCTCGCGCGGGATATCGTCTCGCACGAACGACCAGTTCATGATCGTAATCGGCCCGGTCAGCATGCCTTTCACCGGACGGTTCGTCCGCGATTGGGCATACACGGTCTCCGGAACCGTCATGGCCTCATGGAAGGCAACGTCGCCGTAAATGACCGGCGGCTTCACGCAGCGCGAGCCGTACGACTGCACCCATCCGTTCTGCGTGAAAGCGAAGCCCTCCAGCTTCTCGCCGAAGAACTCGACCATGTCGGTCCGCTCGAATTCGCCGTGCACGAAGACGTCGATCCCGATCTCTTCCTGCAGCTTCACCCAGGTATCGATTTGTTCGCGAATAAAGGCATTGTACTGCTCGTTCGTCCACTCGCCTTTACGCCATAGCTGTCTGGCCTTGCGCACTTCGGCCGTTTGCGGGAAACTGCCGATCGTCGTCGTTGGAAAAAGCGGCAGCTGCCATTTGTGCTGTTGAGCCGAATAACGCGACTCGAACGGCTTGCTGCGACCAGGCTCCTGCTTGGCAATAGCGGTTACCGACTCCTGGACATCGCGGCGATTGCGGGCTGCGGAATTTTTCAGCAAGCCGAGCGCCTTATCCGCCGCATTTAGCTGCTCTCGCACGGCGTCCGCCGTCTGCGAGACGGCTTTCGTCAGCAGGACAAGCTCGTCAAGCTTCTCATCGGCGAAAGCGAGCGCCCCCTTCAATTCGGCCGGAAGCTTCGTCTCGCGTTCCGTCGATACGGGGACGTGCAGCAGACTGCAGGACGATTGCACGATCAAGCGCTCCTCCGGAACGATGCCGCGCAGTTCGTCCAGAAGGGCAAGCTTCTCGTTCAGGTCGGCCCGCCAGATGCTGCGGCCGTCAATGACGCCCGCTCCCAGCACTTTATCAGCAGGGAAGCCGTACTCGCGAATAGCGGCCAAGTTCCCGTCTAAGCCATGAACCAAGTCGAGTCCGATCCCCTTTACCGGCAGCGATACGATGTCCCGATAGTTCTCGACCGCTTCGAAATACGTTTGCAGCATAATGTTAAGAGAAGGCGCCGCTTCCGTAAGCGTCGTATAAATCAATTTTAACCGGGCCGCGTCCTCGTCCGACAGCTTCGTCACGACGATCGGCTCATCGATCTGCACCCACTTCACGCCTTCGTCCGCGAGCTCGCGAACCATTTGCGCGTACAGCGGAAGCAGACGCTCCAGCCACGCGTCCGTTTCATTGGCCGCATACCCTTTGGAAAGCTTCAAGAAAGTCAGAGGACCGACGATCACGGGCTTGCCCTCGATGCCAAGCTTTTCCTTCGCTTCCCGGTAGGCCAGCAGCGGACGGTTCTCCGTCAATGTCGGCAGCGCGTCGCCAAGCTCTGGCACAATGTAATGGTAATTTGTATTGAACCACTTCGTCATCTCGCTGGCGGTCGCCTCCTTCGTCCCGCGCGCGATGCCGAAATAAACGGACAGCGGAACGACGCCTCCCTCGTACCCGAAGCGCTTCGGAACGATTCCGAGCATCACGGCCGTATCCAGCATATGATCGTAGTTGCTGAAGTCGTTGACGGGAATGAGTTCGATTCCCTTGGCCTGCTGCTTGCGCAGATGATTCAAGCGGATTTCTTGCTGCTGCCGCTGAAACGTCTCCTCGTCGATTTTGCCCGCCCAGAACGCCTCCAGCGATTTCTTCCACTCCCGATCAACGCCAATGCGCGGATACCCCAAAATACTGCTAATGGCCATTTTGCCAGCTCCTTTATTCGGATAATTGTTGCTCGAAATGTTTTGCCGCTTAATTTAACGCAGCATTTTGTTCAATAGCTCCCGCCATCTCTCCTGCGTTTCCGGAGACGTATACCGCAGATGATGCTGCAAACTTTCATAAGCCTCGGCATTTAAGCTCGCAAGGACTTCGCTCATCGTCTGCTCGTCTTTGACATGAGACAACAAGTGAATGATTTCATGCCGCATTGATTGTTTCCCTCCCCTACCGCCTTTTGCGAGTTCGGCTTGTCGAACCTGCCGCACGCAAAAAGGCGTCCTCCCTAAAAAAGCATAGGGAAAGACGCCTTCATAATTGGTAAATTATGACGGTACATCTAACACCTCCCTATCTCCCGTAGGTACAGCAGTGCTGTCAGAACAGGCAGGTCTCCTGGCTCCGGACTCTTCGCTCGGCAGCGGCCTTCCCGATCGGCTCGATCAGTGGCGTATGAGCTGCTTGCTCCTCCGTTACAGTGGCGGGACCGCGTCGGTTTCGCACCGACTTCCCTTTTAAGTCCGATCCGCAATTCTCTTGCCGATCGGACACCTGTTCCCGAATATTCAATTATAAAAAATGAAATACAGCTACATCATAGTCGATTTCCTGGGCAAAAAACAAGTCGATCCCATTACGGCTCGACCTGTCGAAGACGATTCCGGCGGAGGGTTGGCGTTAAAAAAAGGCCAGCCGGCAAGTTTGCCGGCTGACCCGATGGGGCGCAAATCCGAATGATTCGCGATCTGGAGATTAGAATCGGAACGTATCGTCCGTAATCGGGGCTACCTTCGCCACCGCGTACGTCGAGCCTTTTTGCGAGAAGAAGTCGTAGGTCGAGCCTTCGTTGCGAATGCCGTTCATGACGATCGGGTTCACTTCTTCGTCCGGGAACATCGTCTCGAAGCCGATGTTCATCAGCGCCTTGTTCGCGTTGTAGCGAACATAGCTTTTCACGTCCGGGCTCAGTCCGGTTTCCGCGTACAAGTCGTTCGTGTAGTTCAATTCGTTATGATACAAATCCAGCAGGTACTCGTAAGCCCACACCGTCAGCTTTTCCTTCTGTTCGGCCGAAAACTGCTTAAACCGCTGCTGCGCAAAATAGCCGACGGCGACGCCGTGGATCGATTCGTCCCGCAAAATGAGCGAGATCACTTCCGCGCTGTTCCGCAGCGTGCCCTGTCCGCCCAAATAGAGCGGAAAGAAGAAGCCCGAATAGAACAGGAACGATTCCAGCATGACGGAGGCGAACATCGCCTTCCACAAGGATACCTCGTCGCCCTCTTCAACCGCGAGATAGACGTCGCTGATTCGCTTGGCCTTGTACTGCAAATACTCATTGTGCTTGACCCATTCGAAGATCGCGTCGATCTCGCTGTTCGTGCACAAGGTTGTGAAAATATACGAATACGACTTCGCGTGAATGGCTTCGAACGAGGCGAATACCGTATAGAGCGCCTTCTCCTGCAGGTCCGGAGCGTGGCGGGCAATCTCGTTCATGCCGATATTCGTCTGAATCGTATCGAGCAGCGTAAGGCCGCCGAATACTTTCTTGTACGTATCCTGATGCGCGAAGTCCTGCCACTGCTTCACGTCTTTGCTGACGGCAATCTCTTCGGGAAACCAGATTTGCTTCCATTGCTGATCCCAAAATACCTTCGTCAGCTCCTGCTGGCTCCGGTTCCAGTTGACGGCTTCGAATACTTTTAGATCGAACACGATACACACTCCTCGATGGTCTGCAGACGCTGGCGCACATAGTACACCGTCTTGATCCCCTTCAGCCAGGCATAGATGTACAGACGCGCCAATTGCTCGGTCGTCCATTGATCCGTCACATACAACGTCATCGAAATTCCCTGGTCGATATGACGCTGCGCGGCCGCGTACATATCGACCATGCGGTATTGATCGATCTCGTAAGCTTCCTTGTAGAGCGAGATATTGTCGTCGTTCAGGAACGGCATCGGATAGATCGTGCGGCTGTCGGCGTAGTCCCGAATTTCCACCTTCTCCGTGCAGGGCGCGATCGAAGCCGTGCTGTTGCGGATATAGGAAATGCTTCCGGTCGGCGCGATGGCCAGCCGATACGCGTTGAACAGTCCGTGCGTCATGACCTGCTCCTTCAGCTCGGCCCACATCTCCGCCGTAATAAGCGGAACGTTGCCCAGCGCCGCGGCCGCCTTCTCGGGCAGCGGCTCGACGGTTTTGGAGACGTACGCGTCGAAGAAGCTTCCGTTGGCGTAATCGCTCTGCTCGAACCCGTAGAACGTCTCGTTCCGTTCTTTGGCGATCTGCATCGAGGCGAGCAGCGAATAATAATTGAGCGCCTCCATGAACGCGTCGACGAAGCGAACGGACTCCGGCGACCCGTACTCCAATCCCTGCGAGATCAAATGTCCGTGCAGGTTCATCACGCCGAGACCGACGGAATGCATGCAGCGGTTCGCTTTCGTAACGGACGGCACGTTGCGAATGTCGGTCATGTTCGACACGTTCGTCAGCAGCCGCATCGCCGTGTCGATCAACTGCTCGAAGGATTCTTCCTTCGTCGCGTTATGAATGTCAATGGACCCCAGATTGCAGGAGACGTCCATGCCGTATTCGTGTTCGGTTCCGTGATCGTGAATGACGCTCGTCTCCTGCACCTGCAAAATCTCCGTGCACAGGTTCGACATCTTCACGCGGCCGATGTTGCGCAAGGCGTGATTCTCGTTTACATGGTCGATGAACACCTCGAACGGGTAGCCCGATTCGAACTGCGCCTTCTTGATTTCCGTATACAGTCTGCGGGCGTTGATCCGCTTGATTTTCCGAACGTTAGGGTTGTCCAGCAGCTCGTAATACATCTCGGTGATGCTGATCTCGGACATCCGCTTGCCGTACTCCTTGTAGATGTCGTACGGGCTGAACAGCACCATGTCCTTGTCGCGCTTCATCAGATCGAAGAAGATGTCCGGCACGATAATGCCCGTCGACAGCGTGGCGAGCCGGATTTTGTCGTCGGCGTTGGGTTTCTTGGCGGAAATAAAATTCTCGATATCGGCATGGAAAACGTTCAGGTAAATAACCCCGGAGCCGTTGCGCTGGCCAAGTTGATTCGAATAGGAGAAGGAGTTTTCCAGCAGCTTCGCTACCGGCATAACCCCGCTCGCGCGGTTGAGAATGCCTTTGATCGGATCGCCGAGCGGCCGCAGGTCGGTTACGTTCACTCCGACGCCTCCGCCCAGACGGGACAGCTCCAGGCAGTAGCCGATATTTTGGGCGATGCTGTTCATCGAATCGTCCATCGTCAGCTTAAAGCAGCTGACCAGCTCTCCGCGCGCCATTTTACCGCTGTTAAGCGCGGTTGGCGTCGCCGGCTGGTAAGACGACATCATCGCTTCCACCGCCAGCTCGGCCAGCCGCTCGTCCCCTTGGGCCAAGTACAAAGCGATAATGACGATGCGATCCTCGTATTTTTCAAGAATTTCTTCGCCGTTGCGGCTCTTCATCGCGTAGCTCTCGTAAAACTTGCTGGCGCTCATGAACGACGGGAAACGAAACTTGTATGCGTAAGCCTTCTCGTAAAGCCCCTCGATGAACTCCATCCGATATTGCTTCAGGAAGCCCGGTTCGTAGTAACCTTCGTCGACGAGATAGCGAATTTTCTCTTCCGTATCGATAAAATAGCGCAATTTTACGTTTACGTGTTCCAAGAAATACCGGCGCGTCGCCTCTTTGTCCTTCGCGAGGTCGAGCTTTCCCGTCCTGCTGTATTGATTGAGCACTTCATTATTTAACTTCAAGTAGGACTTCATCCGACTTTCTCTCCTCCCGGAAGCACCGCTCGTAATAACGGCGGATCTCCTCGTAATCTTCGGCAAAGCCTCGCAAATCGATTTTGCGGACAAGCGGAACCCGCCATTGCCGGGCAACGGCGTCGCCGGCCCCGCCGAACACGAGATGGCCGAAGTTGCTGTTGCCGCTTGCGATCACGCCGCGGCACAACGCGCCGTTTCGCTCCATAAACTGCGTCACCGCCCGCGGCACGTCGCCCAGCCCGTCCGTGTAGGTGAATAGCAGGAACGGCTCTGACAGCTTTAAGCCGTCGGAGATTTCGATCGCGGGCAATCGAAGCCGCGACACGATATACCGCACGTTGCCCGTACGGCTCGCGAAGGCGATCATACGTTCAGGCGCTCGACTTGTTTGACCATTTCGTTCGGATCGAAAATAAACTCGCCGTCAACCTCCAGAACGGGCACGCTCATCGCGCCTGCGGCCACCAGTTTTTCGAACGCTTCCGCGTCGTGATCGACGTTGATAATTTCCACTTCAAGCTCCGCGCGCTGCAATTCGGATTTGATCCACATGCATTTCGGACATACCGTTCTCGTATAAAGCTTCATTTTCTCGTCTCCTTCAATATGTAGAGTGCAAAGAAAAAGAACACCCTCGTATCCCGGGCATTCTACCAAACAGCCAAACCCCATTGTGCCGTTTCGACAACGAAATACGCAACCGTATTCAGGCATGCGCTGCCGATCAATCTTGTTGAATTCGTTCCATTCCTCAGCCCTCGGAGAAATGCAAGACCCGTTCCGGCCGCGAGGGCTTATCTGGCTTGGCCTCGGGCCGGAACAAAATATGAAATTAAACCAATTGTAGCACACGCGATCGTAGATTCCAAGATACAGTATGTATAGAGGTGCTAACCGCCCAAAAGAATCAATATCTAGATCCCCGTATTCCTTGTCGCAGCGCCTCTCGCCCGCTCCGGACCGCCTTCAAAGCCGTTCGCGGAACAGCGCGAGCACACGCTCGATTTCTTCCTTGGTCGTGTATCGGCCCAAGCTGAACCGAATGGCGCCCAATCCTTCGTACTCGCTTATGCCCATCGCGGCGAGCACTGGAGAAAGCGTCGCGTTCCCGGAATGGCAGGCCGATCCGGTAGAAGCGGCGATCTCCGGGAATAGAGTTAGGAGGTCTTGCCCGTTTCGGCCTGGAAAGCTCGCGTTTAACGTGTTGGGCAGGCAGTCGTCCGGATCGCCGTTAAAGCGCACCTTCTCTTCGAAAGCCGCGCGCAGCCCTTCTCTTAATCTCTCTCTGAGTCTGCGAATCTCTGAAGAAAACGTCAGTTCCGCAGCCAACTCCGCGGCTTTGCCCAGTCCGGCGATATAAGGCACGTTTTCGGTGCCCGCCCGTCTGCCGGATTCATGTCCGGCTCCGTGCATGAAGGAATCGATCTTCGTGCCTTTGCGGACGTACAGCGCTCCGACGCCTTTGGGCGCATACAGCTTATGGCCGGCAACGGACAAAAGATCGACGCCCAGCTCGTCCACATTCACGGGAATTTTGCCGAACGACTGCGCGGCGTCGGTGTGCAGCGGAATGCCGTAACGTCGGGCGATTGCGGAAATCTCCTTGATCGGTTGGATCGTGCCGACTTCGCTGTTGGCATGCATGACGGATATTAGAATCGTGTCCGGCCGAACGGCCCGCTCTATCGCTTCGGGAGACACCCTGCCCATACCGTCCACCTGAACGAAAGTAATCTCCGCTCCGAGGGTTTGGAGAAAAGCGCAAGGGTTCAAAATCGCCGGATGCTCGATCGTTGTCGTGACGATATGTCGGCCGCGCGCCCGCGATGCAAAGTAAACGCCCTTTAAGGCCTGATTGTTGGCTTCCGTGCCTCCGCTCGTAAAGACGATTTCGCCGGAATCGGCGCCCAGAGCGGCCGCTACCCGGGATCTGGCCTGCTCGAGCGCAGGCGTGAGCGATTCCGCCGCCCAGTGCGTGGAAGAAGGATTGCCGTAAAATCGCTGCAAATAAGGCAGCATTTCTTCAAGCACTTCGGCGGCTACGGGCGTGCTGGCATTGTAATCGAGATAAATTCTTTTTGACGCGTTATCGCTTGCTTCTCCAGCCATTCCATAACTCCCTCCTCCGTTCGTTATGCGTTCCAAGCTTAAGGAATGGACAGGCTCGGTCGTCCCGTTCCCCGTTAGAGCGATGAGTCGAATTTCGTCTCGTTATCCCCGTTAGAGCGATGAGTCGAATTTCGTTTCGTTATCCCCGTTCCATGGATGAGTCGAATTATGAAGGAAGACGGTTTTCACGTCAAGCCGCGTTGCGGGCGCGCTCGCCCGCAGCCCCCTGCGGCGGTTCCACGACTTGAGTCGGGCGTCATTACCTCCCTCGGACGGTTATGCGGCGCGGCGATATCCGGTATACTATAGCCAGGTTTTTCAGGGGAGCGATGCAGGATGGATTACGAACGGAAGGCGCGCGAGGAGATTGCCGCCTGGGAGCGTCGGCTGTTCAAGCCGCCGGGCTGGCTGGAGAGAACCTCGAAGACGATCGGCACCGGCATGAACCGCCTGATCCCTTCCAAGGTGCAGGATGTGATTACGACTACGATCAAATCGATCGTGAGAACGGCGCTGTTCGGAGCGGAATACACGCCGAAAAGACCCGTCCAGCGGGTCCGCGACCTGGAATTGAACGATCGGGAAGCGCAGCGCGTGTTTTCCTTGTATCAGAAAATCGCCGTAGCCGAAGGGGCAGGCACCGGGGCGGGCGGCATTCTGCTCAACGTTGCGGACTTCCCCGCGCTTATCGCGATCAAAATGAAATACCTGTTCGAGCTGGCTCACAATTACGGGTACGACACGAAATCTTTTTCCGAACGGGTATTCATTCTCAAAGTCTTTCAATTGACATTCTCCGGACCGGAGCAGCGCGCCAAGCTGCTGAATACGGTCAAAAATTGGGATTCCGAGAAAAATCGCTGGTCCTCCGACGGCGATTACGCCAAAAGCATGGACTGGGAGACGTTTCAGAAGGAATACCGCGACGCAATCGACTTTCGCAAGCTGCTGCAGATGGTGCCGGGAATCGGCGCCGTCGCGGGCGCTTGGGCGAATTACACCATCCTCGAGGAGCTGGGCCAAACGGCGACCAACGCCTACCGGCTGCGCAGGCTAAACGAAGCCGCTCCGCGGGGCAAACCTGCTGCCGAGACATGAGGCAGCAGGTTTGCCCTGCGTTAACCGACTTCTTAGAACATCGCCGCACCATTCGCGCCATTTCACGCCACGATAACCGACTTCTTAGAACATCACCGCACCATTCGCGCCATTTCGCGCCACGATAACCGATTTCTTAGAACATCGCCGCACTATTCGCACCATTTCGCGCCACGATAATCGATTTCTTAGAACATCGGCCCGCCATTCGCGCCATTTCGCACCACAATAACCGATTTCTTAGAACATCGCCGCCGCACTATTCGCGCCATTTCGCCCTCCGATTCCTGTTCCGCCCCACTCCACTTCGGGGACAGAGACCCAACTGAAACTCTGCAGCAGGCCAAGCAGATTCGCCCTCCCCCCCTTTTGCGGCACTAATAGCCGAAGAAGGAATCCTTCTTGATCTGTCCCTTCGCAATCCCCTTATCCTTCAAATCGCCGGCAATGGATTTCACGAATGACTTCGAGCCGGCAATCAGGTAGCTCCCGCTGTTCCCGTGCAAGCCGGCAAACTGATCCAGCTCCTGCCGCAGGTCGTCCCTCTTATCCAGGTAAGCGACACGCAGCCAAGCGCCGTCCGCAGCGCGGTCGAGCTCGTCCCTGAATACGTACGATTTCCCGCTGTCCATATAGAGCAGTTGGATTTGCCGCCCGTCTTTATTTCCTTCCGCTTCTATTTGTTTGACGATCGACCGGAACGGCGTAATGCCGATTCCGCCCGCAACGAGGAGCGAGGGGCTGCTGTCTTGAAGATTAAAAGCGCCCAAAGGTCCGCTCATTTTCACCTTCATGCCCGGATTCAATTCCAGCAGCGCTTGCTTGAATTCGCTGGGCTGCTCGCGAACGACCGTCGTTATTCGGACGACATTCTCGGCGGGAGCGGATGCCAGGCTGAACGGGCGCGTGGCGTTTTTGACGCTCTTGTGGGCAATGCTGAACAGCCCGTACTGCCCCGCTTTCCAGGTTAAGTCGTCCGCCTTCTCGAACAGAAACGAATAGACCTCATCCGCTTCCTTCCGGCTTTCGATGAAAACCAATTCCCGTTTTTTCAATACGGATATAAAGTCCGGAAAAAATCCCATTTCCCCTGCCCCCCTTTTAATTCAAATATTTTCCCGTAATCGACTGCTCCGCATGGACGATCTGCGAAGGCGTGCCCTCGTATACGACCTGTCCGCCCCTGCTGCCTCCGTCCGGTCCCATATCGATGATCCAATCCGCCTGACCGATCACCTCGAGATTGTGCTCGATTACGATCACCGTATTGCCGGCGTCCACGAGATTGTTCATGATCCCCAAGAGCTGGCCGATATCCGACATGTGCAGCCCGGTCGTCGGCTCGTCCATCACGTAGATGCTGCCCTTCTTGTGGAGCTCGCTGGCCAGCTTGATGCGCTGGCATTCCCCGCCCGAGAGCGTGCTGAGCGGCTGGCCGAGCGTAATATAATTCAGACCGACGTCGCTCATCGCCCGAAGCTTGCGCGCGACTTCCTTTTGCTCGAAAAACTCCAGCGCCTGCTCCACAGTCATCTCCAGCACGTCGGCGATCGACTTGCCGTTCAGCTTGTACGCCAGCACCTCTTCCTTGAACCGTCTGCCTCCGCAAACCTCGCACGGCAGCTCCACGCTGTCCAGGAAGGAAAGATCGATAGACACGACGCCCTGGCCTTGGCAGTTCTCGCAGGCTCCTTTGGAATTAAAGCTGAACAAGCCTTGATTCACCTTGTTCGCGGAAGCGAACGCTTTGCGCACGTCGTCCATAATGCCCGTATAGGTCGCGGGATTCGAACGCGTGGACACGCCCACTGCCGATTGGTCGATCACGATCGCGTCCGGATGCTGGCTGAGGAAGACGTCGTTAATCAACGTGCTCTTGCCCGAGCCGGCAACTCCGGTCACAACCGTCAGCACGCCGGTCGGAAGATCTACGCTGACGTTCCGCAGATTGTGCAGCGAGGCGTCCTTGACCGGCAGCTTGCCGGCCGGCTGTCTGCAATTCTGCTTCAGGAGGAGCGGCCGCTTCATATGCATGCCGGTCAGCGTATTGGCCTCCAGCAAGCCCTGGAAGCTGCCTTCGTATACGATGGTGCCGCCGCGGCTGCCGGCATGAGGACCGACGTCGACGATATGGTCTGCCACCTTGATCACATCGGGATCGTGCTCGACGACAATGACAGTGTTGCCCTTGTCGCGCAGCTTCTGCAGCAATTCGTTCAGGCGGTGCACGTCGCGGGGGTGCAGACCGACGCTGGGCTCGTCGAAAATATAAGTGACGTCCACCAGGCTGCCGCTCAGATGCTTCACCATTTTGACGCGCTGCGACTCGCCGCCGGATAACGTATCCGTCTCGCGATCCAGCGTCATGTAGTCCAGTCCGATATCCACCAGATGCTGCAGCCGCTCCGTCAGCGATTTGACGATCGGCGCGGCGACCGGGTCGTCTATCTCCCGAACGACGCGAATCAGCTGGCCGACCTCCATGGCGGACAGCTCCGCAATGTTGTAGCCGTCGATTCTGCAGCTGAGCGTAGCCGGACTGAGCCGCGCACCGCGGCAGCCCGGGCACGGCCCTTCGGAGATGTAAGGTGCGACCGTTTTTTGCGTACGCTCGGATTTCGTCTTCAAATCCTGTTTGATATATTTGTTGGTAAACTTCTCGAGCACGCCTTCCACCGTAATATTCATCGCCTTGCCCCCGAAATCGACCTGGACCTTCCTGGCTTTGGCGTACAGCAGCCGTTCCAGCTCTTCGTTCGAATAATCGCTCAGCTTCTTGTCGAGATCGAAGCCCCCCGACTGCAGGATCATGTTCCATTCCCAGCCGCCGATCGCATAATCGGGCAGCATCAGGGCGCCTTCGTTAAGCGACTTCGACAGATCGACCGCCCTGCTCATATTGACCCCCAGCTTGCGGCCGATCCCGTTGCATTCCGGACACATCCCCTGCGGGTCGTTAAACGAGAACATGTTCACATGACCGACGTAAGGCTGACCGACCCGGGAGAAAAGAAGACGTAAAATGGGAGAAATATCGGTAATCGTCCCCATCGTGGAATGCGAGCCGCCGCCCAGCCGTTTCTGATCCACGATAACGGCCATGCTCAGGTTTTCGATCCCGTCCGTATCCGGCTGCGGAACGCGGGGCAGGAACGTCCGCACGAACATGCTGAAGTTCTCGTTCAGCAAGCGCGTCGATTCCGCGGCAATCGTATCGAAGACGATCGAAGATTTGCCGGACCCGGACACTCCGGTGAAAATCGTAATCTTCCGCTTGGGAATCCGCAGAGATACGTTTTTGAGATTGTTTTCCCTCGCTCCCGAGATGACGATATACTCCTGATTGATTTCGCTCATGACCGACATCCTTCCAATCGCGTTTTATAGTTCATGCCAGACATAAAACCGGCTGCAAGCTAGGCAGCCGGTTGATGGGATTGCGTGTCGTGCCGGAACGGCGATTATTCGAACAGCTTCGCCAGATCTCCGGACCATTTGCCCCAGCCGTATTTGGCGCCTTGGAGTCCCTGCGGGTTCGAGAAGCCGGTTTGTACGAGGCGGAGATTCACTTTGCCGTCCTCCAGCTCCCGAAGCGTCCAGGTGATCGTATGCTTCTCCTCACCGCTGGCCCACGTATAGGACAAGCGATAAGGCTCGTCCACGATGAGAACTTCGCCATCGATAATGCCGTTCCACCATTCGCTTGGCTGCGTGCGGAACTGAAACCGATGTCCTACGACGGGCTTGAAATTATTTTCCATCGCCTGACCGCTGTGGATGTTCGACACCCACTTGGCCAGCTTGCTTGAATCGGTCAATGCCGACCAAAGTTTCCCGATCGTTGTCTTGTACTGGAAATCCAATGTTAAAACCAAGCTCACTCCTCTTCCTCCTCCAGCAGTTGGTTCAAGCGCAGCAGGTTCGTCGACCAGAATTGGTTATAGAAGGACAGCCAGTCCTGAACCTCTCTAAGCGGGGCGGCATTCAGCCTGAATCGCGTTTCCCGTCCGACTTTGCGGTCTTGCACAAGCCCTGCGCCTTTAAGAATCGTCAAATGCTTGGATACCGCCGTCCGGCCCATTTGAAACTGCGGCGTTAATTCATGAAGAGGCATCTCCTCCGATTCCGCCAGCAGACGAATCAGGCGGCGCCTGGTAGGGTCCGCAATCGCCTCGAATACGTCTCGCATTTGGACGCTCTCGCTCATAACACCCTCTCCTCTACATTGTGGCCAAGGGAGAGCCGTTAATTTCACCAACCTTCATGAATGGACACCATTCAGTGACGTTTTTATTGTAGGCCACTAAAAGGTGTCATGTCAATGAAGGCTTGATCAAATCCGGTCATTCCTTATACTTGGGCGACGTCATCATTAAAAATTGTTTGGCCAGATATTGCGGCGAATAAGGCATATCGTAGCGAAGCCAGGACACGATGACGCCAATCAAGGCGGAAGAACCGTACCAGATCGCAATATCCTTTTGAATTTGCTTCTTGGCGTAGTAAGCGTCGTTCCTGATGTTGTCGAACCGTCCCGTAATTAACGCGGAGAGCAGCTTTAACAGCCTCTCGGTAAAAATCGGAATCCGTTTGGTGGCAAGAACGATTTTGTAAAATTTCGGATTGGCCGCAATATGCTCCAGCAGCTTGACCAACTGCTCGTCCTCTCGCGGTTTTGGAGTCGTCTCCGGGTTGTCGAGCAAAATCCGTTGAATCTCCTCGATCATTTCATCGGCCAGCTTGTCCATCATATCCGGAATGTCCTTATAGTGAAGATAGAACGTCACGCGATTGATCTTGGCGCGCTCCGCAAGCCGGTTCACCGTGATTTTCTCGGTTTCCATTTCGTCCATCAAGTCCACGAAAGCTTCTTTTAACATCTGGCGCGTGCGAACGATTCGAGGATCCACAGGCTTCGGACGTTTATTCATTTTGACTCAACCTCTCCGTGTAAACGACAGTTTTGCGATAGGTGTTGAATTTCCGGAACATAATCGACTGTAAGCGAGACCAAAACCTACTTATTTACATTTCCCGCGAATCTGTCGCTTGTAAATGAGTTGAGCCCGCTTATAATGTAATTTATGCAATGTCAACTATACAACACATTGTAAATTAAGTCCATGCAGCAAGACGGAAGGATGATGAAATTTGAGTCACAGCAGTACAGAAGATCGAAGTGAAATCAAGAAGGGGCCGATCTTGTTCGTCATGATCTTGGGCGCCTTTCTGGCCACGCTGAATCAGACGGTGATGACCGTTGCCATTCCGAAGTTAATCGGGGAATTCGCCATTACGGCGGCGACGGCCCAGTGGCTGACGACAGGCTACATGCTCGTCAACGGCGTTCTGATCCCGATTACGGCGTACCTGATGCAGAGATTTTCCACGCGTCAGCTCTTCCAGGCTTCGATGTGGATCTTTCTTGTCGGGACCATCGTCTCCGCCCTTGCATCGGACTTCCCCGTTTTGTTGACCGGACGCTTAATCCAGGCAGCCGGAGCCGGAATTATTATGCCCTTGCTGATGAACGTGATTTTGACGATCTTCCCTCCCAACAACCGCGGAGCCGCGATGGGGATGGTCGGGTTGGCCATCATTTTCGCTCCGGCCGTGGGACCGGTTCTTGCCGGCTACATTCTGGAAAGCTACGCATGGGAGACGATGTTCTACGGCATGATTCCGTTAACTCTCATCGTGATCGTTTGCGGCCTTATTTATTTGAGAAACGTATCGGAAAAAGGCAGTACGAAGCTCGACGTGCCGAGCGTCGCGTTTTCGACCGTCGGTTTCGGAGCGCTGCTGTACGGATTTAGCCGCGCCGGAAGTCTTGGATGGTCGAGTACCGAAGTTATTGCAATGATCGTCGTGGGCGTCGTCTCGCTTGGTTTGTTTACCTGGCGTCAGCTCGTTGCGGATAAACCGCTCCTGGATCTCCGGGCGTTCAAATACAACATGTTTACTTTAACGACCTTAATCAACATTGCCGTGACGATGGTCATGTACGCAGATATGATGCTGCTTCCGCTTTATTTGCAGAACGCTCGCGGCTATACCGCTCTCGAGTCCGGTCTGCTGATGCTGCCCGGCGCGATCGTCATGGGCATTCTCATGCCGGCCGCCGGCAAGCTCTTCGATCGCTTCGGCGCGAAGTGGCTGGCAATCGTCGGTATGCTCATCACGATCGTGACAACGATCGGTTTCATCGACCTGACGGATACCACCAGCTACACCTATTTGCTGCTCATGTCCACGGGGCGGCGGATCGGAATGGCGCTTCTGCTGATGCCGCTGCAGACCGCGGGCCTTAACCAATTGCCCTCGAAGCTGAACGCCCATGGGACGGCCATTTCCAATACGATCCGTCAGGTTGCCGGCGCCGTGGGGACTTCCCTGCTCGTAACGATCATGATGGATCGCACCAAAACGCACGCCGCCGACATGATGGCCTCGGGCGGAGCGGCGAGCATGACGCAGGAACAGCTGGTGACGGCCTCCACGATCCAAGGCATTAACGATTCCTATGTCGTCATTATCGGATTCGGCGTCATCGCGCTGCTTCTCTCCTTCTTCATCAAACGTACGACGCAGGCTTCCGATCCCCATGCCGAAGCGGTTAAAGCTCGCGCGGTTGCGGAATCCTGATGGACAACAGCGGCGGACCGAGACTTTAAAACAAAGTCTTGATCCGCCGCTGCTGGCATAACTTATATCTTCCTTATTGGAGGCGACCCCCGTTCCTCTTCCTCGCTCCAAGCAGGCCGAGAACGATCAACTTCCGGGCTTTAGCGTACTCGACACAGCCCCGCTATCGATGATGATTTTGCCTGCCGAGTAGTTCTCCGTATAAAGGTAGTATACGCCGGCTTCGTCCGCGGTAACTGTATAATCGAAGCTCGGCGTTTTGTCGAAAGAACCCTTAATCGGCTCCCCGTTGCGGATGAAGCCCAGCTCCATATACTCTCCGTTCGGGTCCGAATAATTGTGGGTCAGGTCGAGCTTAAAGCGGATCGACAGCTCGTCGCCCGGCTCCAACTCCCATCCTCCCCCCTCCTCTTTGGTGAAAATGACCAGGTCGCCGTTGCCGGTAAGCAGCTGTGGAATAAGAAACCTACCGTCCTGCTCCTCCAGGGCGATGTTTGTGATCGAACCGGCGTTAACGCTCTGGAGCTGCTCTTCGCGAATGATCGTGCTGGTCAGAGCGGTTTTGTTAACGTCATTAATCGATGAACCGGGGGACTCCTCTCGCATTGAAGCGTAATCGGGAGCTTGTGCCAGGTGCCTGTTGTCGTCGTTCAGCACGATTGCGCCGAACAGCTTGCCGCCGGTAGCCGCGTTGGCGCCAAGCGCCGCCGCCAGCAGGGCCGCTGCGGCCGCCGCAAGGACGACCGTCCTGCGAGAGGTTTTCCTGTGCGCTGGAGAGGCGGCAGTACCCGCTTCCCGAGCGTTGATTTTATCGAGCGCCATTTTCCGAATTTTATCCTTGTCGACCCGGCTATCTTCTTCGATCTTGATCGCATCCACGTTGACGTCAATCCGCTCGAACATTTCGGATATTTTTATTTTCATCAGTGAGACCTCCGTTTTCGATTGCTTGTCTCAAATTTTCGCGGCCTCGCGAAAGTCTGCTTCTTACGGTGGATTCGTTCATCCGCAATTGCTCGGCGATGACGGCGGTTTTCTCCATCAAAAAATAATAGCGGATGAAGATTTCCCGATCCCGCTCGCTCATCAGCGACAGCGCCCACTCCAGCCAATCCCTCCGTTCGAGCTCGGCCCATTCGTTCGTCGAAATCTCCGCGGTCAAAATATCGTCGTCCAGCGGATACGTGTGCGGGTGATGCTCTCTCCATTTTTTGAGAGACTGGTTCCTTGCGATCGCTGCAAGATAGGATTTAATGGTCGTACTGTCGTCGCGAATCCGTTCGGCATGCGTCCATAACAGGACGAACACGTCCGACACGACCTCTTCGACGTCTTCGTTTTTCATCCGGCTCCCGATCACGTTTCTGACGATCGTGCTTACGTAGGCCCCGTAAAGCCCGATCAGCTCCTCCAATGCGGATTGCCGCCTCTGTTTCAATTGTTTCAGCAATATCGACTCCTCCAACTTATCCCCTCCTGACGCCCGCTGCCTATATCTATCCGCTTTCGCGCCAAATTGTTGCAAGCAATCGGCAAACAAGAAAAAACTTGTTCCCTCTAGGGCGTGTACGCATACTCCGAGGATAGCAGATATTGCTGAATTTTCGTGCCATGCAAGGAACTTTTGTGAAGGCGTACCGGGGGTACGTCAAAGGGACGAAGCAGGGGGCGAAAAGGCGGTGAAAGATGCCCCCGAGCGGGTTTGCATACACGCCCTAGCTTAAACGTTAACCTCATTGGAGCAGAACGGAATATTCATTTCCTCTAACATAAACATCGCGTGTTGCATGCAAGATTTGGTCCTAAAGACCCTGTCGAAAGAGATGATGAGTAATTGTACCTATTTGGAGAAAAGATCGGATGGCCGAAAAAGATATTGTCCTTATGAAACAATCCGAAAGGACACGGTTTTCAATTACGACTAGGGGAGGACTTCGGATGAACGAAACCGCAGGAAGTACGAGAAGGAGGATTATGACGTTATTTCTTGCAGCCGCCATGTTTTGGCTGACGGCTGCGCCGCACCCATCGTCAGCGGCCGATCCGAAATTCAAAGACGTTCCGGTCACCCATTGGGCTTATACCGCGGTTCATCGGGCTGCGGCGGAAGGCTGGGTCGACGGCTACAGCGACGGAACCTTCCGCTTGTCGCAGCGGGTAACCGAGCCCGAGTTTCTGAAGCTTCTGCTGGCGGCCGCCGTTCCCGGGGAACTGCCGGCTCGTCAGGCGGGCGAAGCGTGGAGCGCTCCGTATTACAATTACGCCCAGGAACGCGGCTTTCCGTTAGCCGGGGTCGGCGCCAGCTTCGACAGAGGCGGAGCGGCGCAGCTTATCGCCGCTTTGAAAGGACAAATACTCGGCCGAACCGAGGCGGTCCGCTATTTGCTCGACAACGGTTTGTCGAAAGGTGTCACGGCGCCGACCGTCGAAGGCTATCAGATGGAGAAAGCGTTAAGCCGCGCGGAAGCCGTCCAGTTTATCGTCAACGCCCTGGGCGGAGCGACGGACGCTGAACCGCAGCCGGAGGACAATACGGGTTATCGGTTGAGAGGCATTGCTATCGGAGACTCGGAAACGGCGGTAACCGCCAAGCTGGGCAAGCCGGATCGCGTGGATCCGAGCGAATACGGGTTCCAATGGTACGTCTACAACAGCGACTATAAGCAATACGCGCAGATCGGCATCGCCGGGGGCAAGGTCGTCGCCTTGTTCTCCAACGCCAACGCTTGGCGCAGCGCGGA
Organism: Cohnella cellulosilytica; assembly: GCF_042431195.1. NCBI lineage: Bacteria > Bacillati > Bacillota > Bacilli > Caryophanales > Paenibacillaceae > Cohnella > Cohnella cellulosilytica. Next base: position 114,004 of record NZ_JBHMDN010000008.1, on the reverse strand, counting down.
CGGGCTTGGCATAGGCTCTACGAAAGCGTCAATCGAGGCGAAGCTGGGGAAAGCCCGCAGCATGACGGATCTTCAGACCCGCGTCAATATCCGCGCGGACAGTTCTGTCTATCCGAGCTACGAGACGGACGGTTCTTATCTGACGTTTATGCTCGACAAATTTAACGGCGGTCAAACGATGGGCATTTATATGATCGAGAAGAAAACCGCCGCCGCGCGCAGCGGAAATTACGGCACCGTCAACGCCGCCCTCCTCACCGCATACGAGCGGGAGCTGCTCGATCTGGCGAACGTCTCCCGCGTTCTGGCCGGCAAGAAGGCGCTTGTCTGGGATGCCAAGATCGCCGGAACGGCGCGTGCTCACAGCAAGGATATGGGACAGAAAGGCTTTTTCGATCATACCAACCTGCAAGGGCTCAGCCCGTTCGACCGCATGGAAGCCGACGGCATCTCCTATTCCGCGGCGGGAGAGAACATCGCGGCCGGTCAGATCAACGCCGTGTTCGCCCATATCGAATGGATGAACTCCGAAGGCCACCGCAAAAACATTTTGGGCGACAAATACGAAAGAATGGGCGCCGGCATCGCCTATTCGCAAAGTTACGAATACCAGATCTACTACACCCAAAGCTTCTATACGCCTCTCTAATTGCCGGAGGCGCAGCAAACTAGCCGAGCCGCCGTCGCTTCTTGCGATCGGCGGCTCGGCCTTCCCTTTCCCTTCACAACGCTTCCAGCAGCATCCATATCCCCATCAGTCCAAGCAGAATCCCCGCACCCTTCTCGGCCCATTCTCCCAGGAACGGCTTAAGCTTCTCGGCGAACGTCACTCCGATAAACGTGAACACGAACGAGCGGGAAGCGATCAGCAAAATCGTCAGCAGCATCGGAACCTGAATAAATCCGGCGGAAACCCCGACCGCGAGCTCGTCAATACTGATGCTCACGGCCGCGGCAATCAGCGTCCAGCCGGACAGCTCCGCGCCAAGCGCTTGCTTCTCCCCTTCCTCGTCGTCGAAAAAAAGAAAATAGATCGCCACCGCGATCAGCAGCAGAGCGCCGATCATCCCCGCGGCCTGCTGGAACAGACGGCCCAGAGCGCCCCCGATGACGAGCCCGGCGACGGGCATAACGGCTTCCGCGGCGGCGAATGCGAGCGCGATCTTCACTTTGTCCCGGGTTTCCTTCCTTAACCCCAGCGAAGCCGAGACGATCAACGAATCGAAACCGAGACCCATCGTAAGAAGCCAAGCGAATAACGTCTCCATCTTCCCGCCCCTTCGGCTTCATTTTTTTACAGATATATTCCAAAGGCGCACCCGCTAGTACAAGCCCTGCATAAGATCGCGTCCGTCAAGGAAAACTAACCCAAAAACAATACTTGTAAAGGCAGGTGCGCTATGGGAAACCGAATTAAAACAGGGCTGTCGATCGTCGCTTTATCCTTGACGTTGGCGGCTCCGGCTTACGCGAATACGACGGGGACGGCAAACGGCGGAAACGGAGGAATGGGCAACGGGATGGGAACGCAATCCCATCATGGAGCAGGCGTCCGCGCGCAAGGAGTCGACGGCAAGGCCGGCCGCGGAGTCAGCGTCTACGGCACCGGAACGGGCAGCCAGTTCCGCACCATCGATCCGGTGAATCCGGGCGTGACGAATTCTCGCGTCAACGACGACGGCAAACGCACCTCTACGGACGGCCGCTATCGGGCCGCCGCCACGAGCACGACCAGAGGCTCGGGCTGGGGCTGGCTCGGCCTGCTGGGCTTGCTGGGCCTCGTCGGGTTCTGGAATCGCAATCCCCAGCGCAATCGCTGAGCCTCACGAGAACGACAAAGCGGCTCCCGCTCCGGCTAATCGGACGGGAGCCGCATCGTTATTCGCGCTTCTTGGACAGCCCGTTTCCGACATACAATGAATCGTACGGCCTTATCGCGATTCCGGGAAGGAGGTATGACGATGTGGGTGAAGCCCGCTTTTAAGATCATCGAAATTTGCGCCGAAGTAACGGCCTACGCCTATCGGAAGTAAGAGCTCATTGCCGGAGAAATCCGGCATCTCTTATGTAAAGGGGAGAGGTCATGATCATTCGAGTGCTGGGTTCCGCCGCGGGGGGCGGTTATCCGCAATGGAACTGCGCCTGCCCGAACTGTGAACGCGCCCGGAGCGGCGACCGGGACGTGCGGGCCCGGAGGAGCGATTCGCTGGCCGTCAGTCCGGACGGACAACGCTGGGCCTTGCTTAACGCAAGCCCCGACGTCTGTCTTCAGACGGAGGCGTACGGGCCGCTTCGTCCGGGACCGTCCTTGCGCGGCTCTCCCATCCAAGCGGTGCTGCTGACCGACGCGGAATTGGATCATACGACCGGCCTTTTGCAGTTGAGGCAAAGCACGTCCCTGGACATTTACGCTCCCCCTCCCGTCCTCCTCGCGCTGACGGACGTTTTTCCGCTGCGAAGAATCGTCGAACCGTATGCGGACTTTCGCTGGCGGGAAGCGAGTCCGGAGGAATCTTTTCCACTTTTTGGGGGAGAATTATCGGTATGTCCGTTTATTTTGGGCGACAAGCCTCCCCGCTACGCCGCCGGCCGCAGCCAGGAACGGGAGGCCTGGGTCGTCGGCTATCGCCTAACGGACCGGACGACGGGCGGCGTCGCCGTCTACGCTCCGGGAATCGAGATGTGGTCCCGGGCGCTGGAGCGCCGACTGGAAGGGGCCGATTGCCTGTTCCTGGACGGCACCTTCTGGCGCGGCGACGAGCTGCGGACGCTTGGCGTATCCGAGCTCGACGCGGCCGATATGGGCCATCTTCCCGTTGCGGGACCGAACGGGAGCGCCGCACGGCTGGTGCGCATGCCCGCTCGCCGCAAAATCTATATTCACGTCAACAACACGAATCCGATGCTGGACGAACGCTCGCCGGAACGCCGAAGTCTGACGGAGCTGGGCATCGAAGTCGCGGTTGACGGAATGGAAATGGAGGTTTGACGTTGGAGTCGCATTTGCTGTCTAACGAACAATTCGTCGCGCGCCTCAGACAGGTCGGTGAGGAACGCTATCACGACAAACACCCCTATCATATCGCCATGCACGAAGGGAAGCTCTCCCCCGCGCAGCTTCGGGCCTGGATCGCCAACCGCTTCTACTATCAGAAGAACATCCCGGTCAAAGACGCGCTGATCCTGTCCAAGCTGCCGTCGCGCGAAGAGCGTCGCGAGTGGATTCAGCGGATTCTCGACCATGACGGCCGGGCGGGCGAGGACGGCGGAATCGAGGCCTGGGTTCGCTTGGGCGAAGCCGCCGGCATTCCGCGCGAGGACATGCTGGACGAACGCCATGTGCTGCCGGCGGTCCGTTTCGCCGTCGACGCCTATGTGAACTTCTGCCGGCTGCAGCCGTGGCCGATCGCCGTCGCTTCCTCCCTGACGGAGCTGTTCGCGCCCACCCTCGTCTCCAAAAGGATCGGCGTGTTCGAGCAGCTGTATCCGTGGATTCGTCCCGAGGGACTGGCTTATTTCCAGGCCCGGCTGCATCAAGCGCCGCGGGACGCGGACCACGGCTTAAGCCTTGTGCTGCGGGAATGCCGCAACCGCGACGATCAGGACCAGGCGATCTCCGCTTTGCGGTTCAAGTGCGACGTTCTGTGGGCGCTGCTGGACGCGCTGAGCCTGGCCTTCCCCGACGGGGACAACGAGCGATGAGCGCCCGGGCGCTGTCGGAACGGCCGAGGCTGCGCAGTCCGGGGCGGATGAAATACGACAAAGCCCGGCAGACCGAGCTGCTCCTGCTGCCGGAGCGGGTCGTCGAGCTGAATGAAGCGGCGGGGGCGATTCTGCGGCTCTGCGACGGCCGGCGCACGATCGCGCAGGTGATCGGCGAGCTGGAATCGACCTACGGCCAGAGCGGACTCGAGGACGATATCGTCGAATTTCTCGCCGCGTCGGCGGAAAGAGGGTGGCTAGAGCTATGCCCGTAAACCTGCCGTATGCCCTGACCGCGGAGCTTACGCACCGCTGCCCCCTCAGTTGTCCCTATTGCTCCAATCCGCTGGAGCTGCAGAAGAGAGAGAACGAGCTGTCGACCGATCAATGGCTGAGCGTATTGGAGCAAGCCGACGAGCTCGGCGTCGCGCAGGTCCATTTCACGGGCGGAGAGCCTCTCTTGCGCCCGGATCTGGAGCGGCTCGTGCGCCGCGCCCGGGAGCTGGGACTGTATGTGAATCTCATCACGAGCGGCGTCGGACTATCGGATCAACGTCTCCGCCAATTGACGGAGGCGGGCGTCGACAGCATCCAATTAAGCGTGCAGGCCGCCTCTTCGGAGCTCGCCGACCCGATCGCCGGGTTCCCGGCGCACGAGCTGAAGCGGCAGGCCGCCCGGCGAATACGCGACATCGGGCTGCCGCTGCACATGAACGTCGTGCTCCACCGTGCCAATCTGCATCAGCTCGAGGACATCATCGAGCTGTGTGTATCGTGGGGCGCCGAACGGCTGGAGCTGGCCAACGCCCAATATTACGGCTGGGCCTTGCGCAACGTCCAACAGCTGCTCCCGCGGCGAGAGCAGCTTCAGGAAGCCGAAGCCGCCTACGCGCGAGCGCAGCGACGTTACGGCCGTCAAATCGAACTTTTATGGATTTTACCCGATTATTTCGAGGATTTCCCGAAGCCCTGCATGGGCGGCTGGGGTCAGGTGTCGCTAACGGTCGCGCCGGACGGGCGGGTGCTGCCCTGCACGGCGGCGTCGGAAATTCGCACGCTGACTTTCGAAAATGTGAGGGAGCGCGGGCTGGTCTGGGTTTGGCGCGACTCCCCCTCCTTTAACGCTTACCGGGGCAGCGATTGGATGCCGGAGCCCTGCAGAAGCTGCGAACGGCGCGAGCTGGACTACGGCGGATGCCGCTGCCAAGCCTTTCTATTGACCGGCGACGCGCGGGCGACCGACCCCGTCTGCATACGTTCCCCCCATCGCGGCATCGTCTCGGACCGGGTCGGCACGATGGCCGGCGCGGATACCGGACTGCCCGACTATTCTTACCGCGGCAGGTGAACCGTAGATGAAAATCTTCGACGCCCATTGCGACGCGCTCAGCAAGCTGCTGGAGCGTCCCGGACTGGACTTCGCCCGCGCTCGGGACGGACTGGACGTGACGCTGGAGAGAATGCAGGCGTCGGGCATCGCCGTGCAAAATTTTGCCGTTTATTTGCCCGAGCGATACTCCGGCGATTTCAGGTACGTTCTGGAAAGCATCGATCTATTCCATGAACGCATCCTTCGCGCGCCGCAAATGCGGTTTATTCGCACGAAAGCGGATTTACGAAACGCCGCCGCCGAACACCGAATCGGAGCGCTGCTCTCCCTGGAGGGCGTCGATTCCCTGCACGGCAGCCTGGCCCTGCTGCGCATCCTCCGCCGGCTCGGGTTAACCGGCGTCGGCATTACCTGGAATCGCGCCAATTGGGCCGCCGACGGCGTGCTGGAGCCAAGGCAAGGCGGATTTACCGCGGCGGGGCTCGGCTTGATCGAGGAGTGCAACCGGCTCGGGCTGATTATGGACGTCTCGCATCTGGCCGAGCCAGGCTTCTGGGAGCTCCTCGAGGCTTCCCGAAAACCGGTTATCGCTTCCCATTCCAACGCCGCCGCGATCAGCCCACGCAAGAGAAATTTGACGGATGCCCAGATTCGCGCGCTCATCGCCGCCGAGGGCGTTATCGGGATCACGTTCGTTCCTCCGTTCGTGAGCGAGGAAGAGCCGGTCGCGATGGAGAAGCTGCTGCCGCACATCGACCGCGTCTGCGCGCTGGGCGGCAGCCGTCATCTCGGATTCGGCTCCGACTTCGACGGAATTCGGGAGTGGCTCGTCGGGCTGGAGCACGCGGGAAAATACGACCGCCTGGTCAACCTGCTGCTGCGGCATTACCGGGAGGAAGACGTCGAGCGATTCGTCTACGGGAACTGGTTCCGGTTCTATATGGAGCATCTCCCGGACGAAGAGGCTGTCCCATAGCTGCGGAAGGAGATATATCCCCATGGTAATAAATCGGTCATTTTATAGGGTTGCTCCTTTAATGACTTATGAGACAGCTTCCGCAACAACCCGCGGGTCGTGAGCGCTCGGGGCGACGAATCCCGCCGGAAGCGCGTCCCCGGCCTGCAACACCTTCTCGCGATCCACGAACTTCGTCAGCCGGGTTTCGAAGAACGCCGGACGCCGCTCCCAGATTTCCCGCGGAACCGTCAGCGCGAATCGGCCTTCGCGGTCGGGGATTGTCACGGTGTACCGGACCTCCGGCGGGACGTCGAGTCCCGCCAGCAAGCCGCTGTACGTCGCTCCCGGCGTCGTCGTGCTGACGAGCATCGGAGCCCGGTCTTCGATAATCGTTCCTTCCCGCGGCAGCCGTATCCGGATATCGACGCTTGTATTCCGGGGGAGAACGAATACTTTCCCCTCGGGCAGCGTGTACCGGCGCGTGCCGGCGATGACGGTCAGATGGGTGTCCTCCTCCTCCGGCCAATAAAACATTTCGTATCCCCCGTCCCGGTCCGTCGGCGTCGATTTGGCGAAGCCCTCTCCCCGATCCCGGTCGATCCAGACGAAAGCGCCCTCCACCGGACGGCCGTCGGCATCCTCCACCCGGCCGGCAATCCGGTATTTGTCGACCTTGAAGAAGGAGACCGCCGCTCCGGGATCGCTCATCATCCGCGCGCTTACCCGGACTTGGCCGGCGTCCGCCGCGTCGGGCTTCGCCTCGAGCACCCGGATCGGGTGATAGACGGTCATCGCCGCGGAGGCGGACAATAGCGCCTCCGCCTCCTTCCGGCCGAGCGGCTTGCCGGCAATGCTCGCTTCCTCCGCGAATACGACGCGCACGGACGCATGCGCGAGCAGACTGCGGTCGACACGCAGGTCGAACGAACCGTCCTCTCCGGTTTGCAGCAATCTTTTATTCCTATCCGTCTGCAGCACCGCATGGGCGACCGGCTGTCCTTCGTAGGTCAGCTTCCCTTTGACCTCGGCCATGTGGGAGCCGTCCGTCTGCCACGTCTTGACGGTAAAGGAGGTCGTCTCCAGATGAATCCGGCTGCGCGGGGCGTCCGCCGGCGCGCCCGCATGGCGGGAAACGCCGGTCGATAGCAGCGCCGCGGCGGCCAGAACGACGAACCAGCCGGCTTTGCTCCGCTTGTTCATATTCGACAGCTCCCCGTTATTGCGCCGAGTGCGCTCCGCCGGTATCCGCTTCGCCGGACTTGCCCTGCGTCTTGTCGCCGCCCAGTCCGAACACGTGCACCTTCGGCTTCGCCCCGCCGGTCGTGACCGCGATATAAGATTTGCCGTCGACCCGGAAGATCGAAGGCGCGGACTGCACGTTGTCCCCGGACGTCTGGAAGGTCCAGATCACTTTGCCCGCCTTAATGTCCAGCGCGTTCACCTTGCCATCCAGCTCGCCGAAGAACGCCAGACCCGAATCCGTGCTCGTCAAGCCGCCGCGCTGCGGATCGTTCGTTTTGATCTGATACGCCTGCTTGCCGGTATTTACGTCAATCGCCGTAACGGTGCCGTATCCCGTAACATCCGGCACTTCTTCGGTCACCGTGCCGAAGGCCGCGGCGCCCGGGAAGTCCGGCGTGCTTGCTTCCTCTTCGTTCTTCGCCGCCTTGAAGAGCGAGGGCTGCTCGATGCCCGGAATCAGCACGTAATTCGTGCCGGGATCGTACGCTTCGGGCGCGTAGTTCTCCCCGCCGAGCACGCCGGGATAGCCGACCACGCCTTCGGGAGTCGGTTCCTCATGTTCGATTTTGGCGAACGGAACGCCGTTCCATACGTCTTCGCCGGTAGCGGCGTCCCAGGCGAACCATAAGCCGGATTTGCCGCCCTGAACGACCAGCTTCTTCTTCTCGCCCTTGGCCGTCGCCTGGATAATCATCGGAGAGGCCGCGGCGTCATAGTCCCACAGGTCGTGGCTGACCTCCTGCTTGGCCCAGACGAGCTGTCCGGTCATCGCGTTGACGGCTACGACCGAGTCGGTGTGCGGGTTCGCTCCCGGGCGCTTGGCCCCGTAGAAGTCCGGAGCCGGATTGCCGGTCGCGAAGTACATCACGTCGGTTTCTTCGTCGATCGCTACCGGCGACCATACCGCTCCGCCCCCCTGGAAGCTGCTCTCCGCCAGCCAATCCTGGCCTTTTGGCGGCACGGTCCAGAACGGGGAATCCCAGGCCGGCGTCAGATCGCTGGCCTTGAACGCCGCCACGAAGCCGCGAACCCCGTTGTCGCCGCCGCTGCTGCCGATATAGACGTTGCCCTTGTAATATTGCGGAGCGTTCGTCTCGTAATACCCGTTCTCCAGCGTGACCCCGTCGATATAGTCGGACAGCTTGATCATTTTGTCCAGTTCGCCGGTTTTCTGGTTCAGGGCAATCAGCGAATTGTCGACCGCCAGCATGAACACCTTGCCTCCGCCCACCGCTACGCCGCGATTGGCGATGACTCCGGCTTTGGCGAAGCCGGCCGCTTGTTCGGCCGACGGCTTCCAGTGCCAGACGGTATTCCCGGTCACGGCGTCGAACGCGAACACCTGGTTGCCCGCCGTCGTAACATAGACGACACCGTCGACCACGACGGGATACGACTGGTTGCCGTTTTTGACGTCCGGGTCGAGCGCTTTTAAATCCGCGGACCAGATGACGCCCAAATCCTTGACGTTATCCGCGGTAATCTCTTTAAAAGGAACGTGGCGGTTATTGGACAGCGTATACCCGAAGGAGCCCCAATTGTCGAAGGAGGTGCCGGTTATCCCCGTTGCCGACGGCGGAGCCGTCGCGGTCTGACCGGGCGTCGGAGAAGGCGAGGCGTTGTTATTGTTGTTATTGCCGGTACAAGCGCTCAGCGCCCACAATAAGGTCAGCGCCAGTCCGATTTTAACTTGCGTTTTTTTCATGTCGATACCCCCAAGTTGAAGTAAGCCGGTTCGTAAGCTGCGACAATCCAGCTGCAAACCGATTCCGCTGCTTATGGTATTTCCAATCCAAGGATAATTCAGTCAGTTTTGTCCATTAAGCTTGGGAGCATTTTGGCGCTTGTCGGGTCCGAACGACAAAAAAACCGTCAAAGGGTTAAACCCCTTGACGGTTCTTTGAGATGCCGGCCGCCCGCTCGCCCGCGGAACTGGGCGCGTTAATTGGGCGCGCTCTTGGCGTCGAGCGCTTCGGCGTTCGCGACCTTGCCCTCCTGCTCGTCGTACAGCTTCCCGAGCTTCCAGCCGATGCCGATATTCACGACCGCCATGGCCGCGAACAGCACAACGTCTCCCCAAGGCTCGGGAAGCAGCAGGTCGGCAAGGAGCCAACCGCCGGTCATCGCGCCCCCCATAATCGCGCCCTTAACGGACGAGCTTAAAGCTTTTCCCATTAGGATCATCCTCCCGTCGGTTCCTTCTACAGCGATTGTATGCCGGGAATGGGACGGATTATGCCGGGAATCGCTTTAACGCTCGGTTCGTCGCGCTTATTCCGGCAGCGGGCCGCCCGTTAAACGGAAGGCTGTTTCGCTTCAAGCGACGGGTCGGCTTGGCCTTCTCGGTGTTCTTGCTCCTGAAGATAGCCGCGGACCGCAGCCAGCGCCTCTTCCGTGCTGCCGACGGCGAAGCGGATTTCCGGGTGGTCCCCGTACTGTTCCGCCGTGTACGCGTAGCGCGGATCGTAATAATGCTCGAGCAGCAGCTCCACCGCTTCGGCATAACGATCGGCCAGCAGCAGCGTCTCGATCTCGGCGGCTATCGGCGTATGGATGCGCGATTTGATCTGCCTGAACGCCTGAATATACTCCTCCTTATATTCCGCCGGGCGATAATCCTGCAGAATCTGCTCGACCCGGGCCGCGACGGGCATCTCGATCTCGATCGGAATTCCCTCTGCTTTTTTGCGGACCAGCAGATCGGGCAGCAGCACTTTGCCGATTCGTTTGCTTTCCGCCTCGAGCAGGACATACGGCGAGGCTTGAATTCGCAGCATTTCTTCCAGCAGCTGCGCGTCGAACGCTTTCTGGTTGCGGCTTGCCAGGCCGATGCTCCCGAATACCGATCCCCGGTGTCCCGCCATCGCCTCCAGATCCAGTACCGGGTAGCCTTCCTCCTTTAACCTGCGCAGCAGCGCCGTTTTCCCCGTCCCGGTATTGCCGTGAATGACGTACGCTTTCGGAGCAAACTCCATAGCGCTTAACGTTTCGACGACCCACCGGCGATATTCGCGATAACCGCCGGCCAGGCGATACGTATGAATGCCCATGAGCGACAGCACCGTCGCCGTCGTCTTGCTTCTCATCCCGCCCCGCCAGCAAAACACGACTTTTTTGGAGCCGATGCCCGCGAATTCCTTAATAAAGGCCGGCAGCTTGGCCGAGACGATCTCCAATCCCCGTTCCTTGGCGGCCTGAACGCTGGTCTGCTTGTAGATCGTGCCGATCTCCGCTCTCTCGGCGTCGTTGAACAGCGGAATGTTCAGGCTGCCCGGTATGGTCGCTTGCTCGTATTCGGACGGAGAACGCACGTCGACGAACGCGAGCTCCTGCTTCTGCTGCAGGTCTCTTAACTCTTCCAGCGTAATGTCTTGAAACAATAGTTTCTCTCCTTAAGCTTGCAGCCTTTAATTCAAAACTTCGATCCGTCCCGGGTGTTCCGCAACCGCTTCGCCGATCAGGCTTGCCTCGACGCCCGCCTCGAGCAGCGCGGCGAGCAATGCCTCGGAGTCGGACGAAGCGACGGAAATCAGCAGCCCGCCCGAAGTGACGGCATCGCATAAAATCCACCGATCGACCTGATCCATCGACTCCGGGAACGAGACCGAATCCTCGATATGGGCAAAATTGTTCTTCGTCCCGCCGGGGACAAATCCGTTATCCGCGAGTTCCCTTACCCTCGGCAGCAGCGGCACCCGATCCTTGGCGATGCGCAGCCCCACTCCGCTGCCCTTGGCCATTTCCAGTGCGTGCCCGAGCAGCCCGAATCCGGTCACGTCCGTGCATCCGTGCACGTCGAAGCGGCTCATCGTCTCCGCGGCGGTTTTGTTCAGCGTCGCCATCACCGCGGTCACGCGCGCGATCTCTTCCTCCGAGAGCTGGTCCTTCTTGATCGAGGTCGTCAGGATGCCTACCCCGATCGGCTTCGTCAGAATCAACCGGTCTCCCGGCTTGGCGCCGGCATTGGCGCGAACCTTCTGCGGATGGACGAGACCGGTTACGGCCAGTCCGAACTTCGGCTCCTTGTCGTCGATGGAGTGGCCGCCCACGAGCGTAACGCCCGCCTCGCTCGCCTTAGCCGCCGCGCCGCGCAGAATGTCCGTCAGCACCTGCTTGTCCAGCGTCGCAATCGGGAACGCCACGATGTTCAGCGCCGTCAGGGGCGTGCCGCCCATCGCGTAAATGTCGCTGATCGCGTTCGCCGCGGCGATCTGACCGAACGAATAAGGATCGTCGACGATCGGCGTGAAGAAATCGACGGTCTGCACGAGCGCAAGCTCGTCGTTAAGCCGATAGACGCCCGCGTCGTCGCTGGTGTCCAGACCGACGAGCAGATTCGGGTTCGGGGCAGGGGCCGGAAGATTGCGGAGCACCTGGGCCAGATCGGCCGGACCGATCTTGCAGCCGCAGCCTCCTTTGCTGGAGTAAGAAGTCAATTTGATTTTATCTGTGGTCGACATGCCGCATATTCCTCTCTATTCTGGTTTCCATAGTTAAATAGTACACGATTGCCGGACCGATTCGCAAAGCCCTCTTCCTCCCATGCGTTTACGGCCGCTTAAAACGATATCCGCTTTCCGGTCGCGGCGCATTTGCATTCCCCCGCCCCAGACGATAACATCTATCGTATGAACCTTTCACATCTAACCTCCGCCATCGCCTCTCTCGACTTGAGAAGCTGCCTGATCAGCCGGGACGGACGAATGGTATTCGAGCATTACCGCAATTCGAGCATTACCGCCGAGACAGCCAAAGTAAATTCGTGCACGAAGAGCGTCCTCTCGGCTCTGATCTGCATCGCCATGGACCGGGGGCTGCTCCCGGAGCCGCATACGCCCGCCGCCGAGTTTTTCCCGAAGCTGCTGACCGATCCCGATCCCCGGAAAAGGGACATCACGCTCGAGCATCTGCTGACGATGACCGCCGGATTGGAGTGGACCGAGTTCGGTGGAATCAAATCCTTCCCGCGCATGACCCGGTCGGAGGATTGGGTCGACTTCGTGCTGTCGCAGCCGATGGCCGAATCCCCGGGACGGAAAATGGAGTACAACTCGGGCGTATCCCAGCTGCTGTCCGCGATTCTCGCGCGGAGCTGCGGCATGCCGACCGCGCGCTTCGCCGAGCTGGAGCTGTTCGGACCGCTCGGCATCGAGCAGTACGAATGGGAAAGCGATCCGCAAGGCATCCACACCGGCGGCTACGGCCTGAAGCTGCGCCCCGGGGATTTATTGTCCTTCGGGCAGCTGTATTTGCATCGGGGACGTTTCGGCGAGCGGCAGCTGATCTCCGAGCGGCAGGCGCTCCGTTCCGTGCAGCCCGCGATCGCGGCCTCGCCGCCCAATCGGGGCTGTTACGCCTGGCATTGGTGGACGGATACGTTTGCGGAGCAAGGCGACGAACCTGCGGGCGGCACCTTCGATTATTATTACGCTCGCGGCTACGGCGGCCAGTTCGTCTACGTCGTTCCCGAGCTGCGAATCGTCGTTGTCCTGACGGACGACAAAAGGAAAAGAGATCGCATCCCGATGCATGTATTTCGGGAGATCGTCGCTCCGGCGCTCGCAGCAAGGACGGATTAAGCGAGAATGGCCGCTTTCATGCGAAAGGGGCTGTCCCCTAAGTACAAAGAGTCGTACCGAACGATAATCGATGAAGGTTGCAAGTCGCATCTATCTCCTTCCGCTGCTATACGATCCTGAAATTTTGAACCGATAAACCCGTGAATGGGTCATTTCAGGACCGTATGAGGCAGGCTCCAGAAGATAGATGCTTCTTCTTTTTCATCGATCATCTCGTACGCCCTTGCTTAGGGAACAGCCCCTTCACCATCTCAAGCGCAGCGTTTCGCCGCCGCTCGCTTATTGCTCGCTCGGATACACAAGGCCCCATGGCGCCCGCGCCTGGTCCAGCGTCTCCATAATGCGGACCGTCTCGTCAAGCGGCATAATCTCGCTCTCCAGCCGTCCCGAAAGCAGACAATCCGTTACCTCCTGCGCCTCGTGCTTGTAGCCGGCAAAGGTGCGGTCGTCGGAGACGTGCTGCGGCTCCTCGCCGTTGACGTGCAGATGGGCGCTCCTTCCGAACAGGAAATCCGGCACGTGAATATGGCCCTTCGTGCCGTAGATGTAGGCGTCCTTCTGCATGTTCAGCCGAACCGCTCCGTTCAGGGCGGCCGTCCGGCCTCCCGAATATTCGAGCAGCAGCGAGAATCTCTCGTCCACGCCCGTCTCCCCGATGGCGGCGCTGCTCATCACCTTGATCGGCTGCTCGCCGAAGATCATCGACGCGAACGACACCGGGTAGACGCCGGCATCCAGCAGCGCCCCGCCTCCCAGCTCTTTGTTCAGCAGCCGTCCCTCCGGCTTCCAGCCCACGTCGAAGCCGAAATCGGCTTTGAGAAGTTGGACCTCGCCGATGAGCCCTTGCTTCAGCCACTCTCTGACCTGCACGATCGGCGGCAGAAAGCGCGTCCACATCGCCTCCATCGCGAACACCTTTTTCTCCCGGGCGACGCGGACGACGTTGCTCGCCTCCGCCGCGTTCATCGTAAACGGCTTCTCGCACAGAACGGCTTTGCCCGCCTCCAGACAGGCGATCGCCTGCTGCTCGTGCCACGGATGAAGCGTGCCGATATAGACGGCGTCCACGTCGGGATCGCGCAGAAACTCCTCATAGCTGCCGTAAGAGCGCGCCGCGCCGTATTGCTTGGCGAACGCCTCCGCCTTCGCGGCGTCCCGGGCGCCAACCGCGATCAGCTCCGCTCTCTCCACCAGCTTCAAATCTTTCGCAAAGGCCGACGAAATGCCGCCGGCGCCGAGAATTCCCCATCCGATTTTTCCCGTTTCCTTGCTCATCGATAATTCCTCCCATGACGTCTATATGTATTCGCTTTCTTTATTGTATACCAAAAAGCCGCAAGAATGATAGACGAGAGTTCGAGTGATCTTCCCCATCGACAATCATTTCTTGCGGCTTGCTTGCACATCCGGCTTTTAATTCCGAATCAGATAATCGAATGCGCCAAGCGCGGCGGTCGCGCCCGAGCCCATCGAAATAATAATTTGCTTGTACGGACTGTTCGTGCAGTCGCCGGCCGCGAATACGCCCGGCAAGCTCGTCGCGCCGTGACGGTCGACGACAATTTCGCCCATGCGGGTGCGCTCGACGGCGTCTCCCAGCCAATCGGTGTTCGGAACGAGCCCGATCTGCACGAATACGCCCTGCAGCTCGACATGCTTCTCTTCCCCGGTCGCCCGGTCGATGAAGGAAATTCCGTTTACCTTGTCCGTTCCGGTAATTTCCTTCGTCTGCACGTTCTTGTGCACCGTTACGTTGGGCAGGCTGAACAGCCGGTCCTGCAGCACGGAATCCGCCTTCAGCTCGGGCATGAATTCCAGTACGGTGACATGCTTGACGATGCCCGCCAGATCGATCGCGGCCTCGATGCCGGAATTGCCTCCGCCGATAACCGCCACGTCTTTACCCGCGAACAGCGGACCGTCGCAGTGTGGACAGTAAGCAACGCCTTTATTTTTGAATTCCGCTTCTCCGGGAACGCCGACGTTGCGCCAGCGCGCGCCGGTGGACAGAATAACCGTCTTGCTCTTCAGCACGGCTCCGTTCTCGAGCTCGACCTCGATCAAGTCCTTCTTCTCCAGCCGTTTGGCCCGCTGGAGCTTCATGACGTCGACGTCGTATTCCTTGACGTGCTCTTCCAGACTCGCGCCCAGCTTGGCCCCTTCGGTATACTTCACGCTGATGAAGTTTTCGATGCCGACCGTATCCATCACCTGGCCGCCGAAGCGCTCCGCGACGATTCCCGTGCGGATGCCCTTGCGCGCCGCGTAGATGGCCGAGCTCGCGCCGGCCGGACCGCCGCCGATGACCAGCACTTCGAACGGTTCCTTGGCGTCGAACGTCGAAGCGTCCGGCGCTTCGGAGATTTTCGCTACGATCTCTTCCAGCGACATCCGTCCGCTTCCGAAGAACTCCCCGTTCAGGAACACGGAAGGAACGGCCATCACTTCCTTGCTCTCGACCTCGTCCTTAAACACGGCCCCGTCGATCATCGTATGGGAAATCCCCGGATTCAGAACGCTCATCACGTTCAGCGCCTGGACGACGTCCGGACAGTTGTGGCAGCTCAAGCTGACGTAAGTTTCGAATGCATAATGGCCCGTAATGCTTTTGATCTGATCGATAACGCTTTGTTCAACCTTCGGCGCTCTTCCGCTCGTCTGCAGCAAAGCCAGCACCAGCGAAGTGAATTCGTGGCCAAGCGGAATGCCTGCGAAAACGATGCCGGTATCTTCCCCGGTCCGGTTTACGCTGAAGCTCGGCGATCTGGCCAGCTGAGCTTTCTCGACCGTAATTCGGGAGGACATGCCGGCCAGCTCGTCCAAGAAAGCCAGCATGTCGTTGGATACGGCATCGTCGGACGACGCGCTCGCCTTGATGAGCACATCGCCTTCCAGGAGCTGAAGGTATTGGCTGAGTTGTTGTTTGATATCCGCATCCAACACCGGAGAGACCCCCTTTAGATTTTGCCTACAAGATCAAGGCTCGGTTTCAAAGTTTGCGAACCTTCCTGCCATTTCGCCGGGCAAACTTCGCCTGGATTGTTGCGTACGTATTGAGCCGCTTTGATCTTGTTGACCAGCGTGCTCGCGTCGCGGCCGATGCCGCCCGCGTTGATTTCGACCGTCTGAATGACGCCGTCCGGATCGATGATGAACGTGCCGCGGTCAGCCAGGCCGTCCGCTTCGATTAACACGTCGAAGTTGCGGGAAATCGTATGCGAAGGGTCGCCGATCATGATGTACGTGATTTTGCCGATCGTCTCGGAGCTGTCGTGCCATGCTTTATGCGTGAAGTGCGTATCCGTGGATACGGAATATACTTCTACGCCGAGAGCTTTCAAAGTTTCATATTGATCCTGCAGGTCGGCGAGCTCGGTCGGGCATACAAACGTGAAATCCGCCGGGTAGAAGCATACGACGCTCCATTTCCCTTTGAAGTTTTGTTCGGTCACGTCGATAAACTTGCCGTTCTGGTAAGCGGACGCCTTAAACGGTAATACTTCTGTTCCAATCAGAGACATTTGAAATTCCTCCTATAGTGAATGTTTTGGGACGCCTAATTGAGAAGCGTTAGCAGTCTATAATGATTCTTATTTACTGCTCATTACAAATAGTATCACCATTCGACTACTTTCTCATGAAGAAAAGATGAAGAGAATTTGTCCATTTTGTGAACACCCGCATTTTTCCCCGTACCGTTTTAGTCTTCCTCATTTGTTGGGAAAATATAAGAAAAAAAACGGTCCGAGACCCCGAATAATCGAGATCCGGACCGGTTTCGGCCGGCCTCAGCGCGAAGCGATGAAAGAAGGTCTGGGCATGCCCGCGGAGAAAGGCTCCTGCAGCCGATTCTCGACGCTGTTGAATACATAGAACGCGTTGCTGCGCGGATAAGGAGAAATATTGCTCGCCGAACCGTGCATCAGGTTGCAATCGAAGAGCAGCACGGAACCCGCTTTGCCGACGGGCATCCGAATCCCTCCCTGCTCGACCAGCCGGGTCAAGCTTTCCTGATCCGGGACGCCGTATTCCTGCTTGCGCAGCGACTGCTTGTAATGATCGTCCGGCGTCCGGCCGACGCAGCTGACGAACGTCCGGTGCGATCCGGGAACGACCATCAGCGCACCGTTATACGGATTGTTGTCCTCCAGCGCGATCGAGCAGCTCAGCGCCCGCATTCGCGGCATGCCGTCCTCCGCGTGCCAGGTTTCGAAATCGGAATGCCAGTAAAACTCCTTCCCCGTAAATCCCGGCTTGAAGTTGATCCTCGATTGATGGACGTAAACCTCGCTGCCCAGAATCTGACGGACGATCGCGGACAAGCGGGGGTGGGCGGCGAGCGACTCGAAGAACGGATGACTCTCGTGCACGGCGAATACGGAACGCACCTCGTCGCCGCCCGGCTCCAGAATCACCTCCGGACGGGAAGCCCCTCTGCTGGAAGCCAGCAGCCGCCGGGTCTCGCTCTTAAACTCGGTTACTTCGTTCTCGTCGAAAAAATCCTCCAAAAACAAATAGCCGTTATTCTCGTAAAAATCGAGCTGCGACTTATCGATTTCCTTCTGGCGAATTTCCGGATCGTATACGACGGGGTCGACCCGCTCGACAAACTCAGGCTCCAACCCTCGGCGAGTCGGGTAGCAATCGGTTGCGGTAGTCATGTTTAACACGCTCCTTCGTTAGTTATGTCGAGGGGCGGCGTACGCTCCCTCTTCGTCATGCACCTCTTGTCCCGTGCACGGTGGGTTAAACACGCAAATCATCCTCATATCCGTTTTTCCTCTTAACAGATGTCTTTCATGTCCGTCCAGCACGTACATCATGCCCGGCCGAATCGCGTAGGTCGCTCCCGTCTCGGTCAGCTCGATTTCCCCTTCGCCTTCGATGCAGTAGACGGCTTCGACGTGGTGCTTATACCAGATCAGCGTTTCCGTCCCGGCCTGAATCACGGTGTCGTGCAGCGAAAAGCCGACTCCGTCTTCCTGCAGCAGCAATCTGCGGCTGTTCCAAGTGGCGGCGGCAACGTCGTACGCAGTGCCGATACGATCTTCCAAATGCCTTACGATCATCGTTTTTTATACCTCTTTCTTCATTAAAATTCCGCGCGATTAACGAGCCAATACGGCGTCCGTTTCTTTCGAAATCTCGACGAGGCATTCCTCCAGCACGTTTAAGCCCCGGTTCAGCCCGTCCTTGTCTATCGTCAGCGGCGGCATGATTTTGATCACTTCGCCGTCGGTTCCCGAGGTTTCCATAATCAGTCCGCGCTCGAACGCCATTCGCGAAATTCGGTCGGCAATGCCCGGCTCGAAGGCGATTCCCTGCATCATCCCGAGACCTCTCGCTTCCCCTTCAAAGTCGGTGAACTTGCGCACCAGGTCTGTCAGCCGTTCTCGAAGAAATCGCGATTTATCCGCGATTTCTTCGGCGAATCGCGTCGTTTTCCAGAAATTCAAAGCCTCGGCAGCCGTGATAAAAGCCAGGTTGTTCCCGCGGAACGTGCCGTTGTGTTCCCCGGGCTTCCACAAGTCCAGCTCCGGCTTGATCAACGTCAGCGCCATCGGCAATCCGTAACCGCCGATCGATTTGGACAGACAGACGATATCCGGAACGATTCCGCAGCGTTCGAAGCTGAAGAAGGTCCCCGTTCTTCCGCATCCCATCTGGACGTCGTCGACGATCAGCAGCATGCCGTATCGCTTGCATATGTCGGCCAGCCCCTTCAGCCATTTGTCGGAAGCCACATTGATTCCGCCCTCTCCCTGAAGCGTCTCGACGATCGCCGCGGCCGGAAGGGAAATGCCGCTTCCGCTGTCCTTCAGATAGCTCTCGATATAATCGAGCGTGTTGACGTCCGGTCCCATATACCCGTCGTAAGGCATCGATACCGCATGATGCAGCGGCACGCCGGCGCCTCCCCGCTTAAACTTGTTGCCGGTGACGGCGAGCGCTCCGAGCGTCATGCCGTGAAACGCGTTCGTAAAGCTCATGACGGTCTGTCGTCCGGTCGCTTTCCTCGCCAGCTTCAGCGCGCTTTCGACCGAATTCGTTCCCGTGGGTCCCGGAAACATCACCTTGTAGTTGAGCTCCCGCGGCTTCAGAATCGTCTCCTCGAAGCTCGACAGAAACGCTTCCTTGGCTTCCGACGCCATATCGAGTGTGTGCGCGACGCCGTCGTCGGCCAAATAGCGCATCAGTCTGTCTTTCATCTCCGGCGGATTATGCCCGTAATTCAGCGCCCCGGCTCCGGCGAAGAAATCGATGTAGGCGTTGTCGTCGACATCCCACATCGTGTATCCGGAAGCCCGATGGAATTTCGTCGGGAACGACCGGCAGTAGCTTCTCACCTCCGATTCGCAGCGTTCGAATACTCGCATATCCCTGCTTTTGCCCAGCGGTTCTGTCATTTGGTGCAATTCCTCCCTTTGATCGGTCATTTCAACGGCCCGATTCGATATAAATCCTCGCGTTCGTGCCCGTTTCCGGGAAAATAACGCTCCTCGAAGCCCGGCGAAATTTCGGCTTCAAGCCCGCGGCCGCGCGCCCATTTCGCGAGCATAGCCCGCGAGGCCCCGTTCGACGGCGACACGGTTGCCTCGACATACCGAATGTCATCGCGGGCGCTCGCATCGTCGAGCAGCTTTCCGGCGATCCCCCGTCCCCGCAGGCGCTCCGCGACGGCAATCTGCCATATGAACAGCGTGTTCTGCCGCTGCGGCTGACGGAACCCGACGATAAAGCCGGCCAAGGAATCGTCGGAGGCGTCGATCGCCACTCTGCAGCTTTCCGAGAAGAAGCGGCTCATGGCCAGGTAGAAGTAGGCGGAGTTCAAGTCGAGCTTTCCGCTGTCGCGGGCCATTTCCCACATTCGCGCGCCGTCGGCTTGCCCCGGAATTCGGCAGTACACATTCGCTTCCGTATGCGCGCCGATCATGGTTCGACCCCCGCGGCCGCCCGGCTGCTTGTTTCCCGGTCCGGTCCGCCATTGAGGAATCGGGAAAGGAACGCCTGCAGCCTCGGACTCTGCGGCTGCTCGAAAATTTGCGCGGGCGTTCCCTCCTCGACGATGCTGCCGCCGTCCGTGAACAGGACCCGGTCGGCGACGTCCCGGGCGAAATCCATCTCATGGGTGATCAGAATCATCGCCATGTCTCCCTGCGCCGCAATTCCTTTAATGACCTCCAGCACCTCGCCCACGAGCTCCGGATCGAGCGCCGAAGTCACCTCGTCGAACAGCATGATTTTCGGTTCCATCACGAGCGCTCTGGCAATCGCGACGCGCTGCTTCTGTCCGCCGGACAACTGCGACGGGTAGTGATCGATATGCTCCTGCAGGCCGACCCGTTCCAGCATCGCGGCCGCACGCCGCTTCGCCTCCGTTTTATCCAGCCCGCGCACATGAACCAGCGCTTCCGTCACATTGCGCATAATCGTCATGTGGGGAAACAGGTTGAAGTGCTGAAACACCATGCCGATCTTGCCCCGCACCCGATGCAGATGCTTCTCGTTCGCGGGCAATTGCTTGCCCTTGACCGACATATGCCACAGCATTTCGCCGTCGACCTCGATCGTGCCGGAAGTGGGCTGTTCCAAGGTCATAAGCAGCCTTGCGATCGTCGTCTTGCCCGAACCGCTGGGCCCGATCAGCGCCAGCTTTTCTCCCGGATAAATATCCAAATCCAGTTCCTTCAGAACGACGCGATCTCCGTATTGTTTGGTGATGCCGCGATAGCGCACGATCGGAAGAGGCGCCGTTGAAATCTGATTATTCTGACTCATTGTATTGTCGTTCTCCTTTCTCTTCGCCGCAGCCGTTTTTCCAGCATTCGCACGAGCAAGGACGACGGATAGCTCAGTGCCAGGAAAAGAACGCCTACTCCGGTGAACGCCTCGACGTACCGGAACGAAGCCGAGCCTTCGATCTTGGCGGTCATCAGCAATTCGACTACGGTGATGGCCGAGAGCAGCGGCGTCTCTTTAAACATCGTAATCAGATAATTGCCCATGACGGGAATTGTCGGCGGGACGGACTGAGGCAGGACGATTCCCGTCCATCTGCGCCATCTCCCGAAATTCAGCGATACCGCCGCTTCCCACTGTCCCTTGGGCACCGCCTCGATGCCCGATCTGTATACCTCGGACAAGTACGTGCTGTAATGAATCCCCAGACCGAGCACGCCCGCCCATAGCGGCGGCAGGCTTATGCCGAACGTCTGCGGCAGCACAAAAACCAATACGAACAGTTGCACGAGCAGCGGCGTGCTTCGCACGAACTCCGCCGCCGCCGTCACGGGCAGCGAAATCCAGCGGCGACCGGATCTCTTGGCCAGCGCCAGAGGCAGTCCGAGCAAAGCGGCGACCGCAAATCCCGCAGCGGCCGCGAGCGCGGCGACGGGGATCGCTTCCAGCAGCTTGGGCAGAATCGCTCGCGCATAGTCCCAATCCCACAACGGCTATCCCCTCCCTGTCGCGGCTCTTCGCTCCGCGAATCTAACCAGCGAAGTCAACGCGTAAGCGGCCGCAAAATACAAAATCAACAACCAGGAAAAAATGGCGGCGGTACTCGACAGATCGTAGGAACGAAGCATCATCGCCTGATAAGTGACGTCCGCAAGCGTAATCAGATATACGAGCGACGTGCCCTTCAGCAGCTCGATCTGCAAATTGCCGAATCCGGGCAGCATCATCCTCCAAGCTTGGGGAAGAACGATTCTTCTAAGCCGCTGTCCGGGCTTCATGTTCAAAGCGATCGCCGCTTCGAGCTGGTCCTTGGACACGGCCGCGATCGAGCTTCTGACGATTTCGGAGCCGTAGGCGCCGTAGTTCAGACCAAGCGCGATAACCGCGGCGGCCATCGCCGACAGCCGAATATCGAGCAGCATGGGGAGCGCAAAGTAGATCCAAAATAACTGGACGAGCAGCGAGGTTCCGCGAAACAGCTCCACGTAAGCCGCCGCCGACCAACGAAGCGCCGCGAATTTCGATAATCTGGCCAGACCGGCGAGAAACGCGCAGACAAGCGCCGCGGCGATGCCGATGACCGTCAGGATAAGCGTGATCCTGAGCCCTTTGAGCAGCGGCGGCAGCAAATCCAGGTGAAGCCAATCCATTACTTCAGCAGCTCCTCGGCGGTAACGTCGCCCGGCAGCTCCTGTTCGGTAAAGCCGAATTCCTGCAAAATATCGAGCAGCTCGCCGGACTCCTTAAGCTTCTGCAGCTCGGCGTTAAACGCTTCGCGGAAGTCGCCGTCCTCCTTGCGGAATACGGCCGCGCCGTAACCTCGCACATCGCTACCGTCAATGATCGGCTGCACGAAATCCATAACCCGTTCGATGCCGTCGTCCTTGGCCGAATCCAGCATGGCTTGCAGTGCCGGTCCGGTCATCGTAATCGCGTCCGCCCGTCCGGATTGCAGGGCGGATATGGCCGACGGCTGATCCGGCACGATGACCGTTTGGGCATCCGCGACCCCGACTTTCTCCAGGTACTCGGCTTCGATCGCCCCTGCCATCACCGCTACTTTCGCTTCCGGGTTCGCTTGAATGTCTTCATAGCTTTTCAGGTTCAAAGGATTGCCTGTCTTGACCGCGAGCGCTTCGCCTATGCTGTATTCGGGATTGGCAAAATCGACTTCCTGAGCCCTCTCCGGGGTGATGAACATGCCGGCTGTAATCATAGCGAAGCGATCGGCTTTTAATCCGGGAATGAGAGAACCGAATTCGGTCAATACGCCGTCCATTTGCGCAATCCCCAGATTGGACAAGATTTTTCTGGAAATTTCCACAGCCTCGCCCGTCAGCTTGCCTTCCGGCGTCGCATAAGCGTAAGGTCTTTCATTCGCAAATCCCACCGTAATGTAACCCTCCCGCCGCGCTTTCTCCAACGTCGTTTCCGCCGGAGGGGCGGAAGCTCCCGAAGCGTCGGAGACGTTGTCCCCTCCTTTGCCGCTTCCGCATCCCGCCAGCACCCCCAACGCAACCAACAAGGCCAAGCCAAGCTCGACGTGAAACCGTTTCTTCATTCCACGAACTCCTTTTCTCCCTAATTTTGGTCAAACACGGTTGTTATGGTAACATGGATCGCCCGGAGGCTCACCCTTCATATCCCCGGGTCAGCAAGGCTGAGTCCGGCTCAGCCATGCTTAGGGGAACTCAGCAGCCCTATTCGGCCTTATCCTCCCCTATCCTTCCGTATAGAGCTTGATTCGAACTGGCAAAATAACTCTTCCTATTAAGCAAATTCAAGATAACGAGAGATATATCCCTCATTTTATTTGTTATTTGCATGAATTAGGGTAAAAACGAGGTTTTTACGCCATTCATCGACAAAAAAATCGAGCCCTGTAAGGACTCGATTTCGATCGTTGGCAGTCGAGATTAGAATAGAGGCCGGATCAAAGAAAACCCGATAATTTCCAGCATAAGCACGGTAATGTGAGACAGCGAGAACACGAACATCGCGTTCGCCCACTTCTTCTCCGGCTTGCGGCGGTACCCGGACACGCTGAGCGCCAGCCACCAGACGCTTAACGCGGCGTTGGAGACGGCGATTACCGGACTGAACGGCCAGAACAGCGCGCTGGACAGCAGAAGAGCCGCCAGGTAGACGTTCATCTGCACATAGGTTCGGCGAATGCCCTTCACGACGGGGAGCATCGGGATGCCGGCCGCGCGGTACTCGTCCATCCGGCGAATCGCGATCGCGTAGAAATGCGGCATTTGCCACACCATCATCATCAGGAAAATCGCCAGCGCTCCCGAATGCGTCAGATCGGACGAAATCGCCGCCCAGCCGATCAGCGGCGGCATCGCTCCGGACAGACTTCCGACCTCCGTATTGTAGATCGTCGTCCGTTTGGTCCATATCGTGTAAGGAACGACGTACAGGAACAGACCGAGAAAGCCGAACAACGCCGCCAGCGGAGACGCGAGGTACAAGGCGACCAGGCCGAATAAGGCGGTCCAGATCGCGATGAACAGCCCGTTGGCCGTCCCGACCCGCCCGGTGACGGTCGGGCGCCCCTTCGTTCTCTCCATGATCGCGTCGATGTCGCGGTCGTACAAATTGTTGAACGCGCCGGCGGAACCGATAACGAGGAAGGAACCGATTGCGGCCAGCGCGATCGTGCCGATCCGGTCGAAGAACGGAATCCCTTCCACGTACAATGCCATGCACAGACCGGCGAACATCGCGATCAGATTGGATTTGATAATTCCTATTTTTATCGTGTCGAATAAGACATGAATAAACGATTTCGCGGGCATTTCAAGGCTCAGACCGTTGTTCTGAACTCGCTGCACGGCTTATCCGCTCCTTCCGGGATATTCTTTCCCTTATGCTATCACAACTTGCGCCGGCAATCTCGAATTTCGGCGAGACACCACCATTTTGTCATAAATTTATGTCCGCATCGTCACAATTCGCGAGCCTTTCGGCTGCGCTTTTCACCCTCCGTTCATCCGGCCGCCGCGATTGATGCGCCCTGCGCAACCGGCGGTACGGCAGAGCCGAAGCCTGTTGCTACAGCACCCGGGCCGCCTTCGGAGAGCGGCACTCCCCTTCCTTCGCTCCGCGGCTTGGCTGGTCGCACGAATCCCGCAATTGGAGGGTCGCACCCTCTTCCGTCCGTTCTACATTGGGAATATCCGATCCTGGAGGTGATACGCGTGTTTTACTTCTATTTCCTGCTCGCTCTCTTGTTCGGGGGAGTCGGCATTCTGTATCTATTCGGCAGAAGCATCATTAAAGCGGAACAGTGAACGTCCTCGGAACAGCCCGGCCGGCATCGGTCCGGGCTGTTTTCCCTATCGCGGGCAAGCGACAGGAACCGGCGCGGGTTATGTCGAACAAGTAGGCTTGCAGTCGAAATAAGGAGGTACCAGACGAAGTTGGTACTATCCGGCCCGGCTTCGTTCCGGCACAATGAACTTGCAGAAACAACGCGTCAAGGGAGGAAGCCTTCATGAATATGCGCAAAGTCAAAATATACGGTACGGGAAAATATATGCCGGGCCGTCCGGTCTCCGATCTGGAAATGGACGACCGGCTCGGAGTGGCTCGCGGCTGGACGCGCAAGGTGACCGACGTCGCCTCCCGGCACTATGCCGGCGAAGACGACAGCGCCTCCGCGATGGGAGCGAAAGCCGCCCAGGCCGCCCTTCAAGCCGCGAACTTGAAATTTACCGACATGGACTGCCTTGTCGGCGCGAGCGGGACCAAAGAGCAGGCGCTCCCCTGCTCCGCCGCCTTTATTCAGCGGGCGATGGGCATGGAGCAGTCGGGCGTCCCCGCCTTCGACATCGATTCGACCTGCCTCAGCTTTCTGGCCGCGCTCGACGCTGTATCGTGCATGATCGCCGTCGGCCGGTACCGCTACGTACTGATCGTATCCTCCGAGATCGCCTCGGTCGGCTTGGACTGGTCGCATAAGGAAAGCGCGGCGCTATTCGGCGACGGCGCCGCCGCGGTCGTCGTCGGTCCGGCCGAGGACGTGGAGCCGTCGGCCATCGTCGCCGCCTCCATGCGCACCTACAGCGCCGGAGCGTGCTTCTCCGAAATTCGCGCGGGCGGCACGAAACGCCACCCGAATGGCTTTCGCCCGGCTGACGCGGACGATTACCTGTTCCGTATGGACGGTCCGGCCATCTATAGAATGGCGTCGCGGCTGCTGCCCGATTTTACGAAGGAGCTACTGCAGGCGTCGCGAACGGGCATGGCCGACTTCAAGGCGGTCATCCCCCATCAGGGCAGCGCGATGGCCGTGCGTCTCATGCGCAAAAAGCTCGGCATAGCCGAGCGTCAGCTGGTCTACATTACGCCGGACCACGGCAATACGATCGCCGCCTCCCTGCCGATGGGACTGCACGAGGCGATCCGGACGAAGCGGATCGCGCGCGGAGACCGCGTGCTGCTGATCGGCACGGCGGCGGGACTGACCTTGGGAGGTTTGGTTCTTGACTACTGAAGCCTCGGGACCGCTGCGCGTTCTGCTTACCGGCGGCCGCTCTCCCGCGGCGCTGGAGCTGGCCCGTCTGCTGCACGCCGCGGGGCATCGGGTATATGCGGCCGAATCCGCGCCGTATCATCTGTGCCGGGTGTCCCGCGCCGTCGAGCGAAGCTTCCTCGTCCCTTCGCCCGCCGAAGGCGCGGAAGCGTTCGCCGCGGCGCTGTGCGCGATTGCCGGGGAATGCCGCATTGACGTGCTGATTCCGACCTGCGAGGAAATCTTCCATATTTCCAGGAAGCTCGAGCGCTTCCGGGGGACCTGCCGCGTGCTGGCGGCTCCTCTGGCCGAGCTGGATTCCCTCCATCATAAAGGAAAATTTATCGAAACCGCGGCCCGCACGGGACTGCCCGTCCCTGACACGGTCGCGGTCACAGCGCCGGACGGCTGGCAGGAGCTGCTGCGGGACCCGCGGTTCGCCGAAGGCCTCGCGCTTAAGCCGGCTTACTCCCGGTTCGCTTCGCGTACGCTGCTGCTGGATTTGCGCCGCGCTCCTCCGTCGGCCGCCCGTCGCGAGGAGATCAGCGGTTTGCTTGCCTCCGCCGGCGTATCGGACCGCCGTCCCTGGGTGGCGCAGCAGCTGCTGCGCGGCGAAGAATGGTGCACCTACAGCGTGGCGCACGAAGGCCGGATCGCGGCGCATGCCGCGTATCGCAGCCGGTTTCGCGCCGGCCGGGGCGCCAGCGTTCACTACGAGCCGGCCGAGCAGCCGCAATTGTTCGACTGGGTGCGGCGTTTTGTCGCCGCTATCGGCTTTACCGGGCAGATCGCCTTCGATTTTATGGTGTCGCCGGAAGGAGCGGTCCTGCCGATGGAATGCAATCCCCGGGCGACGAGCGGCGTGCATCTGTTCGGCCCCGAAGGACGGCTGGCGGAGGCGCTGCTGGCGCCCGCCTCTCTTCTTGCAAGCGGACGCATCGCCGCGCCCGCGCCGGAAGCCGGTCGCCGAGGCACCATGCTGACGGCGGCCATGCTTAGCTACGGACTCGCGCAGGCCGTCCGCGAGCGAACGCTCGGCCAGTGGCTGCGGGCCTGGCGGAGCAGCCGCGACGTCGTGTTTCGCCGCGAGGACCCGAAGCCTTGCGCGGAGCAGTTCCGGCTGCTCGCCTGGACGCGCAAAACGGCGGCCCGGCGAGGTCTCACGCTTCAGGAAGCCTCTACCTCAGA
Organism: Cohnella cellulosilytica; assembly: GCF_042431195.1. Classification (NCBI taxonomy): domain Bacteria; kingdom Bacillati; phylum Bacillota; class Bacilli; order Caryophanales; family Paenibacillaceae; genus Cohnella; species Cohnella cellulosilytica. The sequence continues at coordinate 87,023 of NZ_JBHMDN010000008.1, read as the reverse complement.
TATCGAATGGAATGGTGAACGATGACAAAAGTATTGGTAACGGGAGCGACGGGATTTCTCGGACAGGCGACGGCCTTGCGGCTGCGCGATCTGGGCTGGGACGTCGTCGGGCTTGGGCGCGACGAGAATATCGGCCGCCGGTTAACCTTGCAGGGTATCCCCTTCGTTCAGGCGGATTTGCGCGATCGGCGGAAGGTCGAAGACGCCTGCGCTGGCCGCAACTTTGTGATCCATTGCGCCGCGCTGTCTTCCCCATGGGGAAGCTACCGGGCGTTTCACGAGACCAACGTCTCCGGAACCGAGCATGTCGTCGCCGGCTGTCTTCGTCACGGGGTGCGCAGGCTGGTGCACGTCTCGACGCCCAGCCTTTACTTCAATTATAAGGATCGTTTGCATATCTCCGAGCGGGAGGAGCTGCCGCGCAAGCCCGCGAACGCCTACGCCGCCACCAAGCGGATCGCGGAGCGGATCGTCGCGGATGCGGCAGCCGACGGCTTGTCTTCGATCATCGTGCGGCCCAGAGCCGTATTCGGTCCGGGGGATACGTCGCTGTTTCCGCGGCTGCTGCGCGTGAACGAGTCGCGCGGCATTCCGCTCATCGGCGGAGGGGAAGCGCTGCTCGATCTGACCTATATCGACAACGCGGTTGACGGACTGGTGCTGGCCTGCACCGCGCCGGAAGCTTCGGCCGGCGCGATCTGCAATCTGTCGAACGGAGAACCCGTCAAGCTGGTCGACCTGCTGCGGCGGTTGTTCGAGCTGCTGGAGCTGCCGCTGCGCACCCGGCGCGTCTCCCGGCCTGCTGCTCTGGCGGCGGGGCAAGCGCTGGAGTGCCTGTACAGGGCGTTCCCCGCGCTTGGCGCGGAGCCGCCGTTTACCCGCTATACGGTCGGTCTGCTGGCCTACAGCCAGACGCTCGACTTGACCGAAGCGCGCCGGGCGCTGAATTACGAGCCGCGGGTCTCGCTTGACGAGGGCTTGCGCCGATTCGCGGATTGGCGCAGGAGCAGCCCGTCATGAGCCGGCTTCGCCAAGCTCCCGTCGAACTGCTGCTCCTGTCCGCCGGTTATTGCCTGCATCCGGAATTCGTGACGCTGCGCGGCGGCTCGCTGCGTCCGGCCGCCTACCCGGCCGGGTTTGCCTGCATCCGTCACCCGTCTTACGGCTGGATGCTGTTCGACACCGGCTACTCCCCGCGCTTTCGGGAGCTGACCGACGCTTTTCCTTATTCGCTGTATCGCCGCCTGACGCCCGTCTTTCTGCGCGAGGAGCAGACCGCCGTCCGGCAGCTCGCCGCGCTCGGCATTCCCGCGGAGGATGTCCGCTGCGTCATTCTTTCGCACTTCCATGCCGACCATATCGGGGGCGCGCGGGACTTCCCGTCCTCCCGCTTTCTGTATCCGCAGGCGGCGTACGATGCCGTTCGGCAGCTCGGTCCGCTGCGGGCGACCCGGGCGGGCTTCGTCGCCGGGCTGCTGCCGGACCGCTTCGCCGAAGCCGCGCAGCCGATCGAGTCTCCGCAGCGGCGCGTCGCCCTGCCGGAAGGCGTCCCGTTCGACTTCGGCCACGACCTGCTCGGCGACGGCAGCCTGATCGCGATCCCGATGCCGGGGCACGCGGCGGGCCAGATCGGCCTGCTGCTGACCACCTCGCGCTCGCGCGTGCTGCTCTGCGCCGACGCCGCCTGGTCAAGCCGCGCGCTTCGCGACAATCGTCCGCCCCACCCTGCCGCGGGACTCGTCATGCACGATCGCGCCGCCTACCGCGATTCGTTCCGGCGGCTGCGCGCCTGGCAGGCGGCCGATCCGGAGCTCGTCGTCGTGCCGAGCCATTGCCGGGAATTTTTCGATATCGACAGCCGGGAGGCGAGACGCTTATGATTCGGAACGCCATCGCTTTTATCAAACATTATCATAGCGGAAAACAACGCGGCGGCAGAGCGGATCGCGAGACGTTCGAGCGCAAGTTGGAGCGTCTTATCGTCAGACATGTGTCGCAGGTTCGCGAGCGTTCCGCCTTTTACCGGGAGTGGTGGGGCTCCCTTCCGCCGGAGCAGTGGCGATCCTTCCCCGCCATCGACAAGACGGTAATGATGAATAATTTCGACCGGCTGAACACGGTAGGCATTACGAAGGCCGAAGCCTTCGCGGTCGCGGAAGCGGCCGAAGCGTCGCGGGACTTCAAGCCCGCCATCGGCGGCGTGACGATCGGCCTGTCCTCCGGCACGTCCGGCAGCCGCGGGCTGTTTCTCGTCGGCGCGCACGAGCGGGCCGGTTGGGCCGGAGCGGTGCTCGGCAAAATGCTGCCCGGCTCCCTGCTGTCCCGCCGTTCGATCGCCTTCTTCCTGCGGGCGAACAGCAATCTGTACGAAGCGGTGCGCAGCAAACGGCTGGTCTTCGAGTTTTACGATCTGCTCGACCCGTTCTCCGAGCAGCTCGAGCGCCTTGAGCGGCAGCGTCCGGACGTGATTGCCGCCCCGCCCTCCGTGCTGCGCCGCCTGGCCGAAGCCGTCCGCTCCGGCAAGCTGCGCGCGAAGCCCGAACGGATCATCTCCGTCGCGGAAGTGCTGGACCCGCTCGACCGCGAATATATCGGACGGGCGTTCGGCCAGACCGTCCACCAAATCTATCAATGCACGGAGGGCTTTCTCGGCTGCACCTGCCCTTACGGCACGCTGCACCTGAACGAGGATCTCGTCTATATCGAGAAGGAATACGTGCCCGGCAAAGTCCGTACGTTCGTGCCCGTCGTCACCGACTTTACGCGCACGACGCAGCCGATCGTCCGCTACCGGCTCAACGACCTGCTGACCGAGAGCGAGCTCCCCTGCCCGTGCGGCTCTCCGTTTACGGCGATCGAGCGGATCGAGGGGCGCTGCGACGATATTTTCTACGCGACGGGCAGCGGCGCCGGCGAAGAGCCGGTCACGATCTATCCCGACTTCGTGACGCGCGCGATCATCGGCGCCTCTCCCGCCATTGCGCAATACCGGGCGATCCAGACGCAATTGGACGTGTGGACAATCGAGTTGGAGCTTCCGGAGGAGCGGCGCGGCTTGGCCGAGGAGCAGGTTCGCGCCGCGATCGCCGCGCTGTGCGGCCGACTGCGCTGCCGGACGCCGCAGCTCGTCTTCTCCGCGTACTCGCACGAAGCCGGTACCGCCAAGCTCCGGCGCGTCGAGAGGAGATACAAGCCATGAGCCCGCGCGTCGAGCTGTACGAAGCGGCCAACATTGGCGATTATGACTGGCCGAACGACGAATACGGCCGCTATGCCAAGCGATACTTGCTGCCGCTGCTGCAGGAAGGCTCCGAGCGCTTCGTCCGCAACGTTCGCACGCGGCTGCTCCTGCTTGCGGTGGATGGGATTCCGCTTCCCGTCACCGTCAACGAAGAAGAGTACGACAACAGCTACGTCTGCTCCCCTTTCACCCACTATGTGAGCTATGCGAAGCAGGAGCTTGTTTTGCTGGGCAATCGTGCGTTGATCGCCTGCCTGGACGCCATTCTGTCCGGCATCGGCCTTCTGCTGAAGGGCAGCCGCTTTAACCGGGTCGTGCACATCAACAACTGGCTGCTGTCGACGAATCTGTACCCCGAGCTTGACGATGCGCAGTGGAACGCCGTGCTGGAGATGCTGCTTGCGCGCTTCCCCGGACACGCGATCGCCTTCCGCTCGCTCAGTCCGTCCTTGAACGCGCGGACGCTGGACGGCTGGCGTTCCCGCGGCTGCCTGCTCGTGCCGAGCCGGCAGATCTATCTGCTGAATCCCGGCGAACCCGGCTTCGGCAGCGCCAAATCCCGCTGGCTGTTGAAGCGGGACGGCGCCTTGGCCGCCAAGGCGGGGTACGCGAGCGTCGGGCCCGGTGATGTGACCGAATCCGATCTGCCCCGCATCGCGGAATTGTACCGTCTGCTCTATCTCGAGAAATATTCGCGCCACAACCCGCAATTCACGGAACGTTTTCTGAGAGAGGCGTTGTACAACGGAATACTCGAGCTGCACGGTTTCCGCCGCGACGGAAGGCTCGACGCCGTGCTCGGCTTCTATGTCAGGGACGGCGCGATGACGACCCCCTTGTTCGGTTACGATACGACGCTTCCGCAGGAGCTCGGCTTGTACCGGATGCTGTCGGCGCGGCTTATTGAATTGGCCGGCGAGCGTCGGCTGCTGCTGCACGAAAGCTCCGGCGCCGCCCAATTCAAACGCAATCGGGGCGCCGTGCCGGAAATCGAATATACGGCGGTTTACGTCCGGCACCTGCCGCTAAAACGCCGCATGCCTTGGACGACGCTTTCCAAGCTGCTGACCCGAATCGGAGTGCCCTTGCTGCGCAAATACAAATTGTAGACGGACTCCTCCTCACCGCGCCCTTCCGCTCCTCGCCGACCAGTGAAATGCAGCGGACTTCTCTCTCCGTCCCCGTTCCTGCTTCGTCAGCTAACGAGTTGCAGGCGACTTCGCCCCATCCCTATTCGTCCTCTTCTGGGCGATGAGCCGCAGCCGGACCCGGCTCCCCTGCTCGGTTCCTCCCCCGCCAGGTCAGCGAGCTTGAGCGGAATAAAAGTGGTACACTTAAAAAGACGGCGGCGCAGATGGCAAATTCCGCCTGCCAGCCGCCCAGCGAAAGGAGGTCGGCCCATGTCGACCGTCGAGCGAATCGCTCTTATAACCGGAGCCTCGAGCGGCTTCGGGCTGCTGATCTCCGCCGCTTTGGCCGTCGGAGGTTATCGGGTCGTCGCTTCGATGCGGGACCCGGACCGCCGCGACGCTCTTATGCAGGAAGCCGAACGGCTCGGCGTTGGCGGCCGATTGGAAGTCGTACCCCTGGACGTCACCGACGCCGCTTCCATCGAAACTGCCGTCTCGCGGACGCTCGAGCGTTACGGCCGGATCGACGTGCTCGTCAACAATGCCGGGTACGCCGTCGGCGGCTTTGCCGAGGAAGTGCCGCCGGAAGCGTGGAGAGCGCAGATGGAGACGAACTTCATCGGCGTCGTCGCCATGACGCAAGCCGTGCTGCCCGCGATGCGCCGACAAGGCGAAGGAACCGTCATCCAGATCGGCAGCGTCAGCGGTCGAGTCGGCCTGCCGGGCTACGGGGCTTACGCCGCATCCAAGTTCGCGGTCGAAGGATTCAGCGAGAGCCTGCGCCTCGAGGTTGCGCCCTATGGGATACGGGTATACCTTGTGGAGCCCGGAGCTTATCGGACGCCGATCTGGGACAAAGGCTTCGCCTCGATTCACGCCAAACCCGACTCCCCATACGGGGAGCGGCTTAAATCCGTGCTCGGCTTCGCCCGCCGTTCGGCCGAGTCCGCCCCTCATCCGCAGGAGGTCGCCCAGCTTGTGGCCCGGCTGGCCGCCCCCGGCCGCTCGAAAACGCTGCGGCATCCGATCGGACGCGGGGCTCGCACACTGGTCGCCGCCGCCCGCTTCCTCCCCTGGCGCTGGATCGAAACGGCGATTCGCCGAACGCTGGACCGGGATGGATAGCCGGGCTCGAGACCCGTGCTGTCGGCAGGACGTTGCACCGACGCAGTCGCGCGCAGCCAGACGCCGGACAGAGAAAGTTTAATGGCATTAAATTTTATCCAAGGAGAGAACGTCGATGACCCATCTGGATTCCCCCTTCTCCCTGAAGGGGCTAAATTTGAAAAACCGCATCGTTATGCCTCCGATGTGCCAATATTCCGTGGACAAGAAAGACGGCACTCCGAACGATTGGCATTTCGTTCATTACGTCTCCCGGGCCGTCGGCGGCGCGGGGCTGATCATTGTGGAGATGACGGACGTGGAGCCCGACGGAAGAATTTCCGACCGTGACTTGGGGCTCTGGTCGGACGAGCAGATTCCCGCCTATGCGCGAATTGTTAACGAGGTCCATCGATACGGGGCGAAAATCGGCATCCAGATCGCCCACGCGGGACGCAAAGCCGAGGACGCGACGACGCCCGTCGGGCCGTCGGACATCCCGGTTCCGGAACCGGACGGGAAAGGCGTTTATCGGCGCCCGCGTGCGCTGGATACCGCGGAAGTCCAAGCGATGGTCGGCAAGTTCCGCGACTCCGTCCGCCGCGCCGTCGAGGCGGGCTTCGATGTCATCGAGCTGCACGGCGCCCACGGTTACCTGATCCACCAGTTCCATTCCCGGGGCATCAACAACCGTACCGACGAATACGGACGCGATCTCGCCCTCTTCGGAGAGGAAGTCGTCAAAGCCGCCCGCAGCGTGATGCCGCCCGACATGCCGCTGCTTATGCGGATGTCCGCGGTCGAATACATGGACGGCGGCTACGATCTCGCCCACGCCTTGCAGATCGCGCAGCACTACAAGGAAGCCGGGGTCGATCTGTTCCACGTCTCCAGCGGAGGCGAAGCGCCTCCCGGAAAGCGCAAGCCGGGCAACCATCCCGGGTACCAGCTTCCGTTCGCGCGCGCTTTTAAGGAGGCGCTGAACGTGCCGGTCATCGCCGTCGGCAATCTGGACCAGCCGCAAATAGCCGAGGCCGCTTTGGGCAACGGCGACGCCGAGCTGGTCGCGGTCGGACGCGGCATGCTGAACGATCCGTATTGGGCGCTTCACGCGATCATGACCGTCAGTCGAAAGGCCGAGCCGCCCGTGCAGTATGCGCGAGGCATCTACGTGCGATAACTGCCAGCCGCAAGGCGTACTACGCACACATAAACTCGAAGAAACCGTGCCAACATCGCTCTAACCGACCGTCTTTGCGACCCGGCGGACCGCTAAGCAAGCCAATTCGAGCGCCCGACTGCATTTAGCGGTCTGCCGGACCGCTAAGCAAGCCGATCCAGGCGACTGGCTGCATTTAGCGGTCTGCCGGACCGTTACGCAAGCCAATTCGAGCACCCGACTGCATTTAGCGGTCTGCCGGACCGCTACGCAAGCCAATTCGAGCGCCCGGCTGCATTTAGCGGTCTGCCGGACCGCTACGCAAGCCAATTCGAGCGCCCGGCTGCATTTAGCGGTCTGCCGGACCGCTACGCAAGCCGATCCAGGCGACTGACTGCATTTAACGGTCTGCCGGACCGCTAACGGTAGCCGGGAGGCTTCGAGCAATTTGGGTGTCTGAAAAGCGGGATTAACTCGAAGGATCGTCACATCGGCACACGGGGAGAGTTATAGCGGGAGGTTAAACGCGTTTCATGCATGCGGAGTTCTGGCGAGCGGGTACAAGTCAATTGTGATGAAAAAGAAGAAGCATCTATCTTCCGGAGACTGCTTCATACGAACCTGAAATTCCCCCGTTACAGGTTAACCAATCCAAAATTTCAGGTTCGTACAGCAGCGTAAGGAGATAGATGCGCCTGACATCAATCTTTCGGTACGCCTTTTTTAAGCCCCTTGCCCTGCCATCGCACTAATTCCTCCTTTGCTTTGCCTACGCAAATTTCCCTTATCCTGCGCAGCTGCCAAATTAAAGCCGAACGACCTTCGTCGCAATGTTGGCGCAGAACTCGCTGTCGTGCTCCACGAACAGCAGCGTCGGCGCATGCTCCAGCAGCAGCTCCTCGATCTGCATGCGCGAGATGACGTCCACGAAGTTGAGCGGTTCGTCCCATACGTGCAGATGAACTCTCTCGCACAAGCTCCGCGCGATCAATACCTTCTTCTTCTGTCCGCCGCTGTAGGCGGACATATCCTTCTCGAACTGCACCCGGGCAAAGTCCAGCTTGCGCAAAATGGATTTGAACAAGCTTTCGTCGATGCCGCAGCTGCGGGCGTACTCCGTCAAGCCGCCCTGCAAATGCGAAGTGTCCTGCGAAACGTAGGAAATTTTGAGCTGGCTTCCGAGCCGCAATGTCCCCTCGTAATCGAGCGCCTCTCCGCAGATCAGCTTAAGAAGGCTCGATTTGCCCGACCCATTGCGACCCATGAGCGCGATCCGGTCTCCCTGCTCAATCGTGAAGTTGACGTCCTCGCACGCGCGCTTTTCGCCGTAACGGATCGCTACGCGATCGAGCTCGACCAGCCGGCTTTTATGGTAGGCAAGCTGCGCGAGCTTGAGCTGCTCCGAGCTTTCGATGTTTTTAAGCAGCTTCGACTTCTCGTCGATCGCCTCCTGCTGCCTGCGTTCCATCGACTTGGAACGCTTCATCATTTTCGCGGCCTTATGGCCGATATAACCTCTGTCCACGAAAAAGTCGGCGTTGCGGATGCCGGTTTTCGTTTTCTCCACCTCGTCCGACCACTTGCCCGTCCGCTTCGCCGCTTCCGACAAGCGCTTGATATCCTTCTTCAGCTTCTCGTTCTCGGCCAGCTCGAAGTCGTCCCGACGCTGCTTGTTTTCCCGCCAGTCGGTGAAATTTCCGCGTTGGATTTCGATATTCGTCTTATTGATGGACAAAATATGGTCTACGCAGTTGTCGAGGAAGGCCCGGTCGTGCGAGACGAGAATGAAGCCCTTCTTGGCCTTCAAATAGTCGCTGACGATCTGCCTGCCGTCCAAGTCCAGATGGTTCGTCGGCTCGTCGATCAGCAGGAAGCTGTTTTCCTTAAGAAACAGCGCGGCGAGCAGCACCTTCGTCTGTTCCCCGTTGGACAAAGAGGAGAACGGGCGGTACAGCGCGTCGTCGGTGACCTTCAGCAGCGACAGCTCGCGCGACAGCTGCCAATATTCGTAGTCCGGCAAAATTTCGTCGACGACGTCCAGCGTATTGCTCTCCCTGTTTCGGACGGGGAACGGAAAATAATCGAAATCGACGCTGGCGTGGATCGTTCCCTCGTACTCATATTTTCCGAGCAGCAGGTTGAGGAACGTTGTCTTCCCCCTGCCGTTCCTCCCGGTGAAGCCCAGCTTCCAGTCGGTATCGAGCTGAAAGCTGATGTCGTCGAAAATGGTATCGTAGCTGCCCTCGTAGGCAAACGTCAGGTTTTGCACTTGAATTAATGACATTAAACATATCCCTCCGCACAAAGAAATAGAGCCGCAAGAAAGTTGCTTTTCTCGCGGCTCGAATTCATACGGCAAATGCGGCCCTGCTAGGGGCCGAATTCCGGATATGCGGTCGGAGCGAAAGATGAACGCAACTTTCTTGCAGGACAAATAAAACAGACGATCGCATGCAGCGATATTGTTTTACTGTTCGCAAGAGTCATCACATTCGATCCATCCACTCCCAACCTTAGAATAAACCCATCGTAACACGATCCCGGCGGCTTTTCAACCGAACGTCCGCTTGGCGCGGCAGCCCTTTTCTTTTTCGCCCAAGAGAATTCATGCCCTTAAAACTCCCGTCTTCCTCTTCCCCGCCCCAAATTTGTCGTCTTCGCGCGTGCCTTTCTGACATTTTTGAAGCATCCTCTTACTTTTCTTTATGTCCTATTTCCTCCATACTTCTTATGATTAGTTTGCAGGACAAGCCAGACGCCCTTCGATGCTGGAACGGAGAAAGGCGTTGTCCGAGACGATTCAGAGAAGTACGGCGAATGGCAATCTTTTTGAATCGTTTTACAAAAAAAGGAGGTCAGTTTTCATGGTACGTAAAAAACCCTTAATCCTGACAATGCTCGCGTTCTCGCTGGTAATGGCGGCATGCGGCAAAGACAACGGCTCGCAATCGGGCGGCAGCGGGGCTTCCCCCGACGCTTCCTCCCCGGCGACGGACAAGCAGCAGAACGTGGAATTGCGCATGGCCTGGTGGGGTTCCCAGGAGCGGCACGACAAGACGCTTGCCGCGATCGAGCTGTTCGAGGAGAAATACCCGAATATTAAAATCACGGCGGAATACTCCGGTCTCGACGGCTATTTCGATAAGCTGAACACGCAGATCGCCGCGGGCAACGCTCCCGATCTGATCCAGATGGGCGGCAACATTATGGAGTATGTCGAACGCAATGCGCTGCTCGACCTGCAGCCGTACGTCGGCAATGCGATTCATCTGGAAGACTTCGACCAAAGCCTGATCAACGAAGCGACCGCGGACGGCAAATTGTACGGCGTTACGCTGGGCGTAAGCCAGACGGCATTGCTGTTCAACGCGACGATGTTCAACAAGGCGGGCGTTCCGATCCCGAACGGCGAAAGCTGGACATTCGACGACTTCAAGAACAGCGCGCTGCAAATTACCGAGAAGCTCGGCAAAGGCTTCTACGGCTCTTACGACCTGTCCAGCGACAACGCGTCCTTCACGACTTACCTGGCCGCCCACGGCAAAGAGCTTTATCGCAGCGGCGAGCTCAAGTTCGACAAGCAGGACGTGATCAACTGGTTCGCCCTGTGGGACGAGCTTCGGCAAGCCGGCGCGATCGTTCCCGCGGAGGTCCAAGTCGCCAACCCGCCCGACGCCGTCGACAAATCGTTGATCGTGAAAGGCCAGGTCGCGATCCAGGGCGCTTCCGCTTCGCAGATTTTCGGCTACCAGGCTTTGACAGATGACCAGCTCGGCCTGCTGCCGAACCCGGCCGGTCCTGCCGGCAACGGCATGAGCCCTCCGGTGTCCGGACAATTCATCACTTCCTATGAAGGAACGAAATATCCGGAAGAAGTCGCCAAGTTCATGGACTTCATGGTGAACGACCCGGAAGCGGCCGTTCTTCTGGGAAGCTCGCGCGGCGTTCCCCCTTCGGCGAAAATCCGCGACACGTTGGCCGCGGAATCGACTCCGGTCGACAAAATCCTGTACGACTACATTTCGCTGGCGACCAAGATTTCGACCGGCAACGGCTACGAGCATTTCCCGTACGACAACGAATTCATCAAGCTGCTGAAATTGACGAGCGAGAAGATCGCCTTCGGCGCCGCTTCCATCGATTCCGCTTCGGAAGAGTTCATGACGGAAATGCAAAAAATGCTCGCCAGAGCGAACAAATAGAAAACGGGATTCTTTAGCGGGAGCCCTCCAAGGCTCCCCTTTTTTCTCCCTTAGGATGGAGGAGGATGCTCGATGGGAAAATATAAAACCTACTTGGCCGGGTATGCCTTTCTGCTGCCGTGGCTGATCGGATTTTTCGCGCTTACGCTCGGTCCGATTGTCGCCTCGCTGTACTTGTCGTTCACGAAATACGATCTGCTGACGACGCCGGAATGGATCGGCACGAAAAACTACGTAAGCATGTTTACCGACGATTATCGTCTGAAAGACTCCATTGTGGTCACGCTCAAATACGTCTTCCTCTCGGTTCCGCTGCGTCTCGCCTTCGCGCTTGCGATCGCCATGCTGCTCAACCAGGGGCTGCGTCTTCTGAATTTGTACCGTACGATCTACTATATCCCTTCCCTGCTCGGAGGCAGCGTTGCCATTTCCGTGCTGTGGAAGCAGGTTTTCGACAAAGAAGGCGTGTTTAACCAAGGGCTGGCCCTGCTCGGCATCGAAGGCCCCGCCTGGATTTCCAGTCCCTCTTACGCGATTTATTCGCTGATCGGGCTCTCCGTCTGGCAGTTCGGGTCGGTGATGATCATTTTCCTGGCCGGTCTTAAGCAAATCCCGACGGAGCTCTACGAAGCCGCGACGGTGGACGGAGCGGGCAAAGCGCGCCGGTTCGCGAGAATTACGCTGCCCCTGCTCACGCCCGTGCTCTTCTTTAACCTGACCATTACGTTGATTCAGTCGTTCCAGACGTTCACCAAAGCCTTCATCATCAGCAGCGGCTCCGGAGGACCGATCAACTCTACCTTGCTCTACTCTCTCTATTTGTATATTAAGGGCTTTACTTTCCTGGATATGGGCTACGCTTCCGCGATGGCCTGGGTACTGCTCTTTATTATAGCGGTCATTACGGGCTTGCTGTTCTTGTCCTCTCGTTATTGGGTCTTCTATTCGGATGGGGGGAAATAAACGATGACGATCCCTAAAAGCGTCAGAAACGGTCTGCTGCACGTGTTGATTCTGGCTTTCGGGGCGTTGATGCTGTATCCCGTCCTGTGGCTGATCAGCAGCTCCTTCAAGCCGACGACCTTGATCTTTACCGATAAAAGCCTGTGGCCAAGCGACTTTACGCTCGAGCACTACAGAAGCGGCTGGTCCGGTCTGCGAAACATTCAGTTCGGCAACTTCTTCGTCAATTCCATCATGCTGTGCGTAATCGCCGTGTTCGGAGTCGTGCTGAGTTCGTCCATGGCCGCCTTCGCCTTCGCGCGAATCGATTTTCCGTTGAAAAAGCTGTGGTTCGCGCTCATGCTCGGCACGATCATGCTTCCGGGCCACGTCACGCTCATTCCGCAATACATCATTTTTCACGAGCTGAATTGGGTGGACACGTTCCTGCCGCTTACCGTTCCGAAATTTTTCGCCGAGGCGTTCTACGTGTTCCTGATCGTTCAATTTATCCGGGGGATCCCGAAAGAGCTCGACGAAAGCGCGAAGATCGACGGCGCCGGCTGGTTCAAGCTGTTCTTCCGCATCATCCTGCCGCTCTGCACGCCGGCTCTGGTGACGGCCGCGATCTTTACGTTCCTCGGCACATGGGACGACTTTTTCGGCCAACTGATCTACCTCAGCGACATCAAGAAATTCACGGTGCCGCTCGGTCTGCGCCTGTTCCTCGACTCCAGCGGCAACTCCAACTGGGGCGCGGTATTCGCGATGTCGGTGCTTTCCATCGTTCCGAGCCTGCTGATCTTTTTCGCGGGACAACGGTACTTCACCCAGGGAATCGCAACTTCCGGCTTGAAAGGGTAAAATAGAAAACGACCCTGGGAAAAGGACTGAGCCTATGCGCACGTTCTTCAAATATCCGACCAAGCTGTTTACGCTTATGGTGCTCTGTTTTATCGGCTTTAACGTCTTCCTGCTGCTGCTGTCGGCCGGTATCTTTTACTCCACTTATTCGGATCTCGCCTATCGGGAAATCCGGGCCACGAAAACGGAGCTGCTGGAGGAAACGTCCCAGAAGTTGTCCAACTACGTGACCGGAATTCAGGATACGGCGAGATTCATTGTGACCAACGAGCTCGTTCGCAGATATTTGTCGACGAGTCCGACCAGCTTCTACGACTTCTATTCCAAGAGCAAGGACATGTACGAGGAATTTCAAAAAATGCTGTCCGTAAAAACGGGCATTTATTCCATCGAGCTGTATACGGATTGGAATTACCCCTATCTTCCGGTTCAGGACCGTTTTCTCTATACGTACGAGGACGCGGCGCAGCAAGGGTGGTACGAGCGGATGACCCGGGCCGACGGCTTCTGGCTCGCCTCCCACCCCTACTCCGACGGAATGTCCGACATTCGCATGGTCAGCTATGTGCAGCGGATTATCAGCAATCGCGGTCAGTCTTTGGGGATCGTCAAAATCAATATTCCGGACACGATGCTGTTCAACGCCTTGTCCCAAAAGCTGCTCTCCTCGCATCGCGAAGATTATTTCGTCGTCATGGACTCTACCGGCAATTACATTACGTCGACGCTCCCCTCCGACGCGGTGCTTCGGTTCGGAACGGACAACGCGGGGGTCGGGGAGTTTTTCGAGCTGATCAAAGCGCAGCCGCAGCCGCCGAAGAACGGAGAAATCGACGGACGCAGCTACAGCCTGATCGACTCGGGCAGCAACTCGGAATATTGGAGCCTGATGCAGTTCATTCCCAAGGACGTCTTCCTCGAGAGCGGGCGCGAAATCAGGCAGCTTACCGTCGGGCTGCTCGCCGCCCTGATTCTTGTCTCCGTTCCGATCGCTTTCTGGATCTCCAAGCGGCTCACTTCCCCGATTCACGGGATCGTCGAGAGCATGCACGCGCTTGAAAAGGGAGACTTCAACGTCCGGATGGACGCCTCGAGCATTCAGGAATATTTGTATCTCACGACGCACTTCAACCGGATGGTGCTGCGGCTGAAGGAGCTCATCGGGCGGCTCAACAAGGAGCACCGGGATCGCCGGGAGGCGGAGCTTAACCTGCTCCACGCGCAGATCAAGCCGCATTTTCTGTACAATACGCTGGATATGATCCATTGGCGCGCGCTCGACTACAAGGCGCATGAAATCAGCCAGATGGTCCACCAATTGTCGCGGCTGTTCCGCATCGGACTGAGCAACGACAAATGGTACGTCACGGTCAAGGACGAGCTCGACCATGCCCGCTGCTATATCGCGATTCAGAAATTCCGGCAAAATTTCGCCATTGTGTATTCCGAACACGCCGAGCCCGATCTGTTCACGTGCCTCATTCCGAAGATCGTCATCCAGCCGTTTCTCGAGAACGCCGTCATTCACGGCTTCGGCAGCCGTTCCGAGCAGGCGGTCCTGCGCGTGACGGTCGAGACCGAGTACGACAACGGACAGCAGCGCCTGAAAATTTCCATTCTCGACAACGGCGTCGGCCTCCCTCCCGGGTTCGATATCGAGCAGACCGGAGGCATCGGCATCCGCAACGTCATCGATCGCATTCATCTGTATTGCGGGCCGTCGTTCGGCGTCGCCATCGAGCGGCTGGAATCGGGCTTGACCCAGGTATCCATTCGGCTCCCGCTGCTGCGCGACGAGGACGAGCTGAATCAACTTACGAGGAGTCTTGCGAATGAATACGATTCTATTGGTGGATGACGACCGCTACGTGATCGACGGCCTGCTCAAGCACGTTCCCTGGGACGAGATGGGCATCCGCATCGTCGGGACGGCGGCGGACGGCGTTCAGGCGCTTGAGCTGTTCCGCGAATGCAAGCCGGACATCGTCATTACCGACATTTATATGCCGGAGATGGACGGCTTTCAGCTTACGAAAGCGATTCACGAGATCGATCCCGCGTTTCCCGTCGTCATCCTGAGCGGGTACGACGATTATGCCAACGCCAGGAAAGCGGTGACCGAAGGCGTCCATCACTTCCTGCTGAAGCCGCCGAGCATCTCCGAGATCGAGTTCGTCGTTCGGGAGGTCGTGCAGCAGCTTAACGATTCCAAGGAACGGGACGAGCTGCTCGCCAGCTACGTCCGGCAGCAGGACATCGTGCAGCGCTCGATGCGAGAGATGTTTTTCCGCGACTTGTTGTCCACGCGTTATCGGCGCGACGAGCTGCCCTGGCAGCGCATCTCGTTTATGGGCCTGCCGGCGGAAACGACCGTCCAGGTGCTTACGCTCAGCCTGATCCGGACCGAAGGCAGAACGAGAACCGAGGAGCGGGACTGGCAGCTCCTGCGCTTTGGGACCGGCAACATCATTCGCGAGGTGCTCGATAAACGGCTCGAAGAGCATCCGTGGCTGTCGGCCGAAATTATCGAATATACGGACACCGACTTCGTCATCGTGTTTCTCGTCTCCCCGTCTTCCGGCGAGACGTCCCGACCGCTTATTCTCGAGGCGTCGACCGCGATCGTGGACAGCGTTCTCCAATTTATGAAAATCTCCATGCTCGGCGGATTGGGCACGGCCAGGGACGGCTACGCGCACATTATCGATTCGTTCCTGGAAAGCCAGAGCGCCATCGAGACGGCCGAGATGAACGACTGGAACCGGATCTACCCCTATCGCGAGAAATCGCCGGCCGAGGAAGAGCGGATGATGCCGCTCGATACGATCCGCAAGCTGCACGACGCCATCTTCCAGAAGCAGCTTCAGGACGCGTCCGATCTGTGGCAGCAGCTCAAGAGCGATCCGGCGCTGTTCTCCTCCTCCCTGCCCGCGCTGAAAGGCGTATGCTCCGGAGTGATCAGCGCCTGGCGCACCTCGGCGTGGACGATGGCCTCCGCGGCCCCCGCCGTCGAGGAGACGTCCGAATACGGCCTGGAGGAGACGCTGGTCGCGCTTAACCGCTGCAGCTCCGCCAGACAGCTCGTCGATTGGATGGACGAACAGATTTTGCGCACGATCGCGCAGATCAGGGAAAGCCTGCAGGGGAAGAAAAGCCACGCCCTGATCGACCGGGTCATCTCCGACTATATCGAGAAATGCTATCACATGAACATTACGCTGGAGGAAATCGCCGCGAGCATTCACGTCAATCGCAACTATCTCAGCCAGCTGTTCAAGAAGATTACCGGAGAGCCGTTCGTGACCTACTTCAACAAATACCGGATCGAGAAAGCCAAGGAGCTGCTTGTTACCGGCAAGTATATGGTTTACGAAATCAGCGAGATGGTCGGATTTCAGAATTCGACCTATTTCAGCCAGGTGTTCAAATCCATTACCGGGGTCAGCCCGTCGGAGTACAAGCGCTGATCCCCAACCCGAAAGAGGTGCCGACCTATGGAAGCGTTATTGGAACGATTGCGTTCGATCGACCTGCTCGGCCGGGCAGACAAGCTGAAGAAGGAAGCCGACCGCGGCGTTCTCGCGGAGTTCGCCCGCTCGGGCGTCAAGTTCGCGGCTTCTCCGGGAACGCTCGAAAGCGCTTATTATTCCGCGGTCCACAAGCTGCTCGACTGCGTCGCGCACGAGGAAGGAGCCGCTCCCGTGCTGCAGGAAGGCGGCGTGTACAAGGGCTGCTGGCTGGAAAGCACGGGAACGATCAACGCGGAGCTGCTGTCGCGCTTCGTCCCCTCCGTCTCCGGCGCGACATACGAGCAGTTCGCCGACCATCGGCGCGAAGACGGCCTCATTCCGTACAAGGTTGCCGCCAACAAGCCGGTATTCCGCCAGATCCAGCTGGTCACCCCGCCGGCCAGAAGCGTCTGGAACCACTATTTGCTGAACGGCCGGGACCAAGCTTTCCTCCGCAAAATGTACGAAGCGCTGGCCGGCTTCGACGCCTGGCTGGAGGCGAACCGGAATACGCGGGGAACCGGATGCGTCGAAGCGTTCTGCGCCTTCGACACCGGACACGACCTGTCCCCCCGCTTCTGGCATGTCGCGGATACGCCGCACCTGGACGATCCGGCCAAGGTCGATCCGGACTCTCCGCTCGTCCCGTTCCTGGCGCCGGATTTGACGGCCAGCGTATACTGCTCGCGCCTCTATCTCGGCAGGATGGCGAAGGAGCTGGGAGTGGCCGCCGACTGGGAGGCGCGCGCCGAGGAGTCGCTGCAGGCCTTGTTCCGGCACTGCTACGACGAGCGGGACGGCTTCTTCTACGATGGCGACAAGCAGGACCGTTTCGTGCGTCTGCAATCCGACAACCTGCTGCGCGTGCTTGCCTGCGAGGTCGGCGACGACGCCCTGTTCGCCGCCAGCCTGCGGCGGTATTTGCTGAATACGCGCAAGTTTTTCGCCAAATACCCGTTTACGTCGATCGCGATGGACGATCCGAGATTCGACCCCCATTCGACCTACAACAGCTGGGCGGGCGCGACGAACTTCCTCAGCTTGATTCGCGCGCCCCACGCTTTTGAGAAGCACGGCCGGCACGTCGAGCTCACATGGGTCATGCAGCCGATTCTATCGGCGCTGTCGAGAATGACGCGATTCGGGCAATGCCTAAGCCCATGGACCGGAGAAGAAGGCTATACGGAGTCGTATTCCCCGGCCATTCTGTGCATGCTCGATTATGTCGAAAGACTGTGCGGCATTCTGCCTACGCCGGAGGGCGAGCTATGGTTTACGGGCCTTCTCCCCTACCCGATGGATCACGGCTCCAGGCTGGCGGATCAATCCGCTTACGCGCGCATCGTGAACGAAGTGTCCTACGAGCTGACGAACGGCCCCGAGGTCTGCTCGATTTATGCCGACGGGCGGCGGATCGGCCGCTTCCCTGCGGGCATCCGGGTCGTCACGGATCGGGACGGCGAGCTGAAGGCGATCGTCGGCATGACCGTCCGAGCGGTGGAAGGACGGATAGATTGGCGCGGAACGGAATACGCCTTCCGCGTCGAAGGCAACGAACGATTGGAATTCAGCGGCGGCGAATTCGTATCGTCATATCGTCCGGGCGTCGTTCTGCCCGGCTATGAATAAATTCAACCGTTTAGGAGGAGGACGACAATGCCGACGAAAGACCGGATTCAGATGAGGGATCCATTCGTGCTGAGACACGACGGGGAAGGCTGCTATTATTTATACGGATCGACCGACCCGGACATTTGGAAGAGCAAGGGGATCGGCTTCGACGTCTATCGCAGCCGGGATTTGGAGGAATGGGAAGGCCCGTATCCGGCCTTTCGCCCGGATGCCGACTTCTGGTCGGACAAAAACTACTGGGCGCCCGAGGTGCATGCTTATCAAGGCAAGTATTATATGTTCGCCACGTTTAAGGCCGACGGCGTCTGCCGGGGCACTCAGGCGCTGATCGCTGACCATCCGCTCGGCCCCTTCCGCCCGCACAGCGACGGGCCGCTGACTCCCCGGGACTGGGAATGCCTCGACGGCACGTTGTACGTGAACGGCCAAGGCGAGCCGTGGATGATCTTCTGCCACGAATGGGTGCAGATCAAGAACGGAACCGTGTGCGCGGTCCGTCTGTCGCCGGAGCTGGACCGGGCGATCGGAGAGCCGGTCGAGCTGTTCGCCGCGCATGACGCGACATGGGTCGAGGCCGTTCAATCGGTTAAACACGGCAGCGGCTACGTCACGGACGGACCGTTCGTCCATCGCTGCGCCGACGGCACGCTGCTGCTGCTCTGGTCGAGCTTCCGCGGCGGCAAGTACGCCCAGGCGATCGCGCGCTCGGCCAGCGGCGAAGTCGACGGGCCCTGGGAGCATCTGCCCGAGCCGATCTACGAGAGCGACGGCGGGCACGGGATGATCTTCAAGACGTTCGCAGGCGACCTGCTGCTCGCCCTGCACACGCCGAACGCCACGCCGCTCGAGCGGCCCGTCTTCCTTCCGCTGCTTGAGCAAGACAGGCGGCTTAAGCTCGCCGAGTAAACAAGCTCACGGGGCTGTCCCGTAAGTCATTAGAGGGCCAACGATATAAAATGATCGATTTATTACCATGGGGATATATCTCCTTCCGCAGCTGATACGGTCATGAAATTTGGATTTGATTAACCCGTGACAGGGTAATTTCATGACCGTATGAGGCAGGCGCTTCGCTCTACAGGAGATATATCCCCATTCTTTTTTTCGATCATTTTTGTTGCCCTGGCTTACGGAACAGCCCCTGTGTTTGCTCACGACTACAAGCTGCGCAAAGCCGATTCGACCGGACAGAAGCGGACCGGAACGTCCGGAAAACGCTCCTGCAGGCGTTCGCCCAGCAGCTTCATGCCCGGCTGCTCGCTCTCCAGATGGCCCAGCGCGACGATGGCGGCGCTTCCGCCGAGTTCGGCCGCGTCCCGGACATACTCCGGCGTCTCCCACTCCGGCCCTTCGCCGTACAGCACGATATCCGCGCCATGGCGGTCCAGCAGCGGAACGGCCGTCTTGCGTCCTCCCCGGTAGCCGACGAGCAGCCCGACCCGCCGGCAGTCGGCGGCGAGATTTCCGGCCGCGCGAACCCGGTCGAGGCCAAGCCGCTCCTTGACGTACCGGACAACCTGCTCTCCGGTCATCCGCTCCGGAAGCTCGACCAGCGAAGCGGCCGGCAAATGCCGTATCTCGCAGCGCTCCCAACCAAGCTCCCGAATCAGCCCTTCCTCGATAATGTCCGGGCGGCTGCGGTGCACCGCATCGTGGCAGCGGTAGACGTGCAGCCCGCTGTCCGCGATGCGGCGCCGCTTCTCCGCGTAGACCGCGCCCTCCGCAAGCTCCGCGTCCGGATCGTTGTCGTGGGAATAAAACGCCCCTTCGTGAACGATAAGCAGGTTCGCGTCCGACTCGACCGCCTCCCGAATCGCGCCAAGCGTTGCCATGAACGCCACCGCGATGCCCCGAACCTGCGCCGAGGAGTCGCCGGCAAGCAGCCGGTCCGACCCTCCGGAGGCCCCGCCGCCCCACATCGACAGAGCGTCGATGACATCCTGTACGTTAATCCGCTCCATCCTGTCCTCTCCTCTACCTTTCGCTTCCGACGGCCAACCTCTCGCGAAAATCCTTCCGCAAGCACGGACAAACTCCGCGTGTCCGCACAGAAGCTTCTTCAATTGTCATCGTAGCACGAAACGGCAGCCGCGTCATCGCGAACGGCAGTCGGCTATCGGGTTACCGTTCGGCGCCTCCGCCCATCCAGCCTTGCTCGTAAGCGTAGCGCGCAAGCTGTACGCGGTTTTCCAGATGCAGCTTGTGCAGAATGTTTTTCAAATGATTTTTGACCGTATGCTCCGAGATCGACAGCTCCGACGAGATGTCGCGGTTGGACATCCCCTTGGCGACAAGCCCGAGAATTTCCGTCTCGCGGGCGGTGAGCGGATTCGCCGCGGAGGTCTGCCGCTCCGCCGCGGGCGAGAACTCCTTCAAGATCCGGAACGCCAGCTCGCGGGTCATTGGCACTTCGTCCACGGCGATCGCCCGCAAATAGTCCAGCCAGGCCCGCGGGTTCAGGTTTTTCAACAGATAGCCTTGCGCTCCCTTCTTCAGGGCGTCGAACAGATGGGCGATATCGTCGGATACGGTTACGATGACGATTTTGACGTACGGATATTTCTCCTTCAGCCTTCTCGTCGTTTCCAGTCCGTCCATCCCCGGCATATGAATGTCCATCAGAATCATGTCCGGCATCCACTGCTCCGCAAGCTCCAGCGCCTCTTCCCCGCTCGTCCCTTCCGCCACGATATGGAATTGCGGATCGCCGCCGAGAATCGTGCGGATGCCTTCCCTCGCCTGCCTGCTGTCGTCGACGACCAGCACGCGGAAACGGGCTGCGTTCATCGCTGATCTCCTCCTCCTGCGTCCTCTTACCGCTATTCTACAAAAAAACGCTCCGTTTCATATGACTCTTGCGGGCTATTGACGGGCCGAAGCTGTGAATTTATTTTGTCGGACGAGGCTGTACGGGGTGCCATGTAACCCTTTCGAGCTATAGCGGGCAGGTAGGACGGTTGTTAAGATGGAGGGGAAAAGAAATCGAAGGGGGATATGTCATGAGCAAATGGCTGATGTCCGGATTGATCGCGGCCGCCTGTCTGTTCGGCGTCTACTTGTTGGTTGCGGCGCTGCCGGAAAAAGAGGAAGCAGCCGACCGGAGTCCCGATTTCGTCGTGCCCGAACGCGCCGTAGACGCGGATGCCTCCATGCAGATTTACCAAAGCCTGTGCATCTCCTGCCACGGCGACCGGCTCCAGGGCGCCGTCGGACCGGAGCTGGCGCACGTCGGCTCGGCCATGACGAAGGAGCAGCTCTACAAGACAATCAAGGAAGGCAGACGGGGCATGCCGGCCTTCGAGAAGCGGCTCACGGAGGACGAGCTCGCGACGATCGCCACGTGGCTGGCCGCGCAGCAATGATCAAACCTGGAGGTGTCGCCTATGCGTCGAAGGATCGGCTCCGGCTCCTGGCTGTTTAACGCCTGGGCGGTCGCGGTCACGGCCACTGCCGGAAGCTTGTACCTGAGCGAATATTTGCATTTTACCCCCTGCAGCCTGTGCTGGTACCAGCGCATATTCATGTACCCGCTCGCGGTGCTGCTCGGCATCGCTTCCTGGCGCGGCCAGAAGCAAATCGTCCCCTACGCCCTGCCTCTGGTCGTGCTGGGAGCCGGGTTTTCCGTCTACCATATCGCGGTTCAGGAGCTTCCGCATCGCGGGGACGCCCCGTTCTGCGGTCCCGTCTCCTGCGCCACGGACGTACTGAACGCCTTCGGCTTTCTCACCGTGCCGATGCTGGCACTGACTGCGTTCGCGATGATTTTCGCGTGTTTGCTGCTGGCCAGACGCGCGGAAAATTGAAACAAGGAGGTGCTGCGGTTCCATGAATCCCAGGCTGAAAAGCTATTTGTTTCCGGTTGTGCTGGCCGTACTCGTGCTCGGTTTGGGCGGCTACTTCGTCTTTCGCGCGAACGAATCCGGCTCCCCTCTTCCGGTCGTGCAGTCCGCCCCGGCTTTCGAGCTGACGAACGTCGACGGACGGCCGATCCGGGCCGGCGACAACGAAGGAAAAGTCGTGCTGATGGAATTTATGTTCACCAGCTGTCCCGACATTTGTCCGGTAACGACCTACAAAATGGTGCAGCTGCAGGAAAAGCTCATACAGCAGGGCGTATTCGGCAGCAAGGTGCAGTTCGTCGCGGTCACGTTCGATCCCGAGCGGGACACGCCGGACGTGCTGCAAAAATATGCCGAACGCATGGGCATGGATATGAGCGGCTGGCAGGTGCTGCGCGGAGAGGAAGCCGGGACGAAGGAGCTGGCTTCCCGGTACGGCATCAACGTCATGAACATGGGCGACGGCCAATTCGTGCATAACGTCACTTCGCTGCAATTGATCGACGCCAGGCAGCAGGTTCGGCGCGTGTACGAAATGGGCGACGGCATGGACAACGACGAAGTGCTGAAGGATATTGCCAGCCTGCTGAACGAATAAAAATAAAACTCCGATCCGCCTGACAAGCGTTTCGGAGTTTTATTCGCATGAACGGGACCTGCGCCGGTCAGGCCAGCTGCTCGCCGAGCGCTCGGATTCGCCCGGCGATGAGTCTCTCGTCTGCCGGGACCTGCTCCGTAGAGAGCGTCAGCAGCTCCTCGTGATCGCCGACGCATACGGAGCGGAACGCCTGCCTGAACATCGGCGCATCGTTCGCGTCGTTGCCGAAGGCCACGAACCCGCGCGGCTTGACGTTAAGCGCCTGCAAGCCCGTCCACTTATCCGCGCCTCCCGGACTGACATCGACGACATCCTCCGTTCCGTGCCGGTAGAGAACGACCGGCAGCCTGCGCAGTTCCTCCGTCAGTCCCGTCAAGTCCGAGCTGCTCAGGAAAACCGCCTTGACCATCTCCGTCATCTGCTCCAACGGAAGGCTGCGGGCCAGCCGCTCGGGGTCGAGATTGCGGCGGATCGGATGGTCCGCTCTGCTCGAGTAGGCGTAGTCCCACGTACTGTCGACCAAATAATCCGCATCGTATTTCCGGATAAGCCGAACAATCGCTTCCGCCGTTACTTCGTCGAAACGAACGGCGGCCACGATCCGCCCTTCCGCCGCCGCGAACGCCCCGTTGCCGCCCACCATCGCGTTTTGACGCATATGGAGCGGCAGCACCGGCAGCAAATCCCGGATCGGCCTGGCCGAAGCAAAAATAAGCTCGTGTCCTTGCCGCGTCAGAACGTCCAAAGCGGCGACGATCGGCTCGCTTAACGGCTTCCCTTGAAAACAAATCGTCCCGTCCACATCGAAAACAAACTGCAACGTCGTCCTCCCCTTTCGCTTCTCCCATTCTAGCAGTTTCCTGTGCGATGGGAAGGACCGGTGTCGAATTTCGCGAAAAAGTGCTGCGGACTGCGTTATGAAAACGGATAATAAGCGCTATGGTAGGGAGACAGAACCGCATGAAGCCTGGCCAGAATGGCCGCCGCCTGTTCCCGCACGAGCGTCTGCCGCGGATGGAACTTGCCGTCGCTGCCGGTCATGACGCTGTGCTCGAATACCGCCTGGATCGCTTGGCGGCTTGCAGCGGACAGGCCGCCGATGTCGGAGAGCGCCATCCGCTCCGCGCTGCCGTAGGTGGCGAGGCGGCCGGCATTGGCCGCCATAATCGCCGCTTCTTCGCGTGTAATCGCGCGGTTCGGTTCGAAAGCGCCGGACGACCGGTCGGTGATGCCGAGCTTTGCCGCTTTGGCTAACGCTCCGCTGTACCACGCGCTTGCCGCTACGTCCGAGAACGTTGTCCCCGTCTTCGGCAACGCCGCTTCCTCCAGCAGGCGGAGCAGCAGCACGACATACTGGGCGCGGGTCAGCGCCTGCTTCGGAGCCAGCGTTTTCGCGTCCACGCCCTCCATATATCCTTCCCGCAAAATAAACGACAGCTCGTCGCGCGCCCACGAGGACACCTGCTTCTCATCCTTGTAGGCGGACAGCTCCGGCGCGGAGACATGCAGCGGGAAACTGCCTTTGGCTACCGTGGGCACGGCGTTTTTCCGGTACGCGGTCGTCTCGATTCGGTACACGCCCGGCGTCAGGCCGCCGAACGACACCTTCCCTTGCGCGTCGCTTACCGCCGTTTGTCCGCCGATTCGGACGGTGACGCCTTGGGCGACCAAATATCCGAGCTGGCGATTCGCCTTTTTGACCTCCATTCGGAACGGTTTGCCGGCGGGGATCGGGGAACCGCCGATCGTCTGCCCTTCATAATTCCACTCGATTACGAGCATATCGAGCACGGCGGTATTGTCCGAGCCGTAATAGACGAGCAGCTCGTCTCCGTCCGCAAGCGACAGTCCCGGGAAGTTCTCGGGGAACATCCAAGTGCCGAGCTTGCTGCGCGCGGCCAGCTTCCAGCCGTCTTTGGCTCCGTAACGTCCGGCGGCGATACCGGCGATCGAATCGATCGTTTTGCCGCCTTGCGGGTCGGTATTCAGCTTATAGGCGATGCCTTCCCGATCGAGAAAAGCCAGCGCGGAGGCGAACCCCTCTCCGCTCTGTCCCCTTCCCTGCGCAATCGTGCCTTCCGGCCCTTCGACGGATACCTTCACGCCGTTCGCGGCGACCGGCCGCTTCCGTATGGCGTTCAGCGGCGCCTCGCCGTTAGCGAATCGCTTGTAAACGGTCAGCGCCAGGTAGGCCTGCGTCGTCTCCGTCAAGCTCATCGCGCCGTCTCCGTCTTGGGCGAAACGCCCGCCGTCCGTCTGCCGCGACAGCAAATCGCGCAGCGGATGGCTTCCGTCCGCTCGGGTCCAGGTCGCGGCGTCGATCCGAAGCGCGGACAACGCGATTACGGCCAGCGCCGTATCGGACGTGCCGCCGAAGCCGCCGTCGTCGGTCTGCTGCGCCTTCAGCCACTCCAGCCCGCGGCGAACCTCCTCCGAGTCCGGCGCCCCCTCCGCCAGCGCCGTCAACGCAAGCGATGTCGCCGTCACGCTTCCCGTTGCCTCCGCCTTTTGGGTTGTTCCCGCCTCATTGTCGGACAACGCCCAGCTTCCGTCCTTGGCCTGCCGTTCGACCAGCTTGTAATAAATCAGGTCCGGATACCACTCGGTACGCGCCAGCGTTCCCGACATCGAGCGGTTCGCCACCCTATAAGCGACGGCGAGCCCCGGTACACCCTCCGCCTCCATGCCCGGATGGTTCATCAGCACCGGATACAAGTCGAGCCCGGCAATAAAGGTAACATCGCCTCCAGCCGCGGCGTAGCCAGCCATCGAGCGGGTAAGCTCGCTGACTTTATCGTATTTGCCGCGATTGTCGAGCAGCTCGTCGCCTTTGTGCCGCAAATAGCTGTCGGGAACCTCTTTACCGTTCAGAGCCAAAGCAACCGCCGCCCAATCCGACTGCGGCAGCTGCGCGTACAGCAGCGGCTCCGCCTTCTCCAGCGCTTTCTCCATCTCTTCCGTAAATATTGGCGATCCGGGCGAACGCTCTCCCGCATCGCCGTTTCCACCCTCTGCCGCCCATGCCGAACCTGCCGATTGCACAACCACCGCCAAAGCGATCAGCAGCGTCACCATCCACCTCGTTTTACTATGTACAGACCCTTGTTTCATCGTTTTCTCCCCTTCCTCTCTTAAGTTGGACGAAGGTAACCCGCCGATAGTTTCGCTCCTCGCCTATTTTCCCAACTTCCCCATCCGGCTCTCCGAAGCTGACCGATCCCTCCCTAGAGGCGATGGGATAACCGATTCTGTAGAACAACTCGAGCCAATCCGTGGCTTTTCCGCGGGAGATAACCGATTCTGTAGAACATCTCGAGCCAATCCGTGGCTTTTCCGTGAGAGATAACCGATTCTGTAGAACATCTCGAGCCAATCCGAGGCTTTTTAGTGGGAGATAGCCGATTCTGTAGAACATCACCGTCACCTACAGACAATGCCGCCCTTCGTCGAGAGGGTTAGGGGGAGCGATGCGTTCGTTTCGGTTGGGTGAATGAGTGTGTATAGAGAAAAACCCCCTGCAAGGATCGCGATGGATCTTTGCAGGGGGTTTAGATGAGCGATTAGATCCACTGGAAGTGGAAGCTGCCTTCGCGATCGACGCGCTGGAACGTATGCGCGCCGAAGTAGTCGCGCTGCGCCTGCAGCAGGTTGGCCGGCAGACGCTCCGTGCGATAGCTGTCGTAGTACGCCAGCGCGGAGGCGAATGCCGGAACCGGGATGCCTCTTTCGACTGCGACGGCGACGACTTTGCGCCATGCCGCTTGATAGTTTTTGACGACGCCGCCGAAATAGTCGTCCAGCAGCAGGTTGGTCAGCTCCGGATTGCGGTCGTAAGCGTCCTTGATGTTTTGCAGGAATCTGGCGCGGATAATGCAGCCTCCGCGGAAGATCATCGCGATGCCGCCGTAGTTCAGGTTCCAGCCGTACGCCTCGGAGGCGGCCTTCATCTGCGCGAAGCCTTGCGCGTAAGACGCGATTTTGCTCGCGTACAGCGCCTGGCGGACCGCTTCGATGAACTCGCGGCGATCGCCGCCGTAAGCGGATACCACCGGTCCGTCCAGCTTTTTGCTGGCGGCGACGCGCTCTTCCTTCATCGCCGAAATGAAGCGCGCGAACACCGACTCCGTAATGATCGACAGCGGCACGCCGAGGTCGAGCGAGCTTTGGCTCGTCCATTTGCCCGTGCCCTTCTGCCCGGCCGAATCCAAAATAACGTCGATCATCGGCTTGCCCGTCTCCGGATCGTTCTTGGAGAAGATGTCCGCCGTAATCTCGATCAGATAGCTGTCCAGCTCGCCGTTGTTCCACTCCGCGAAAATCTCGTGCAGCTCGCTTGTGCCGACGCCGAGCACGTCCTTCAGCAGATGGTACGCTTCGCCGATCAGCTGCATATCGCCGTATTCGATGCCGTTGTGCACCATTTTGACGTAGTGGCCCGCGCCCTCTTCGCCGATATAAGTGCAGCATGGATCGCCGTCGACCTTCGCCGAGATGGCGGTCAGAATCGGTTCGACCAGCTCGTACGCGCTCTTCTGGCCGCCCGGCATGATCGCCGGACCGTTAAGCGCGCCCTCTTCGCCGCCGGACACGCCTGCGCCGATGAAGCGAAACCCTTTCTCCTGCAGTTCCTTGTTTCTTCTCTGTGTATCCGGGAAATAGGCGTTGCCGCCGTCGATCAGAATATCCCCGGGGCTCAGGTGCGGCACAAGCTGGTTAATCGTATCGTCCGTCGCCTGACCGGCCTTGACCATGATCAAAATTTTACGCGGCGTCTCCAGCGAAGCGACGAATTCCTCGACGCTGAAGGTGCCGACGAAATTTTTGCCCTTCGCCTCCTCCAGCAGCTCCTTCGTCTTCTCCGGAGAACGATTGTATAATGCGACGGAAAATCCCTTGCTTTCGATGTTCAGCGCCAGGTTTTTGCCCATGACGGCCAAGCCGGCGACGCCGATCTGCTGCTTGCTCATTGCCGGTTCCTCCCCATCTTATCCATTATCTATATTTAATCTCATTAAGCCCGCATTCCGGGAAAAACCGTCCTTATTGGACGGCTTTTTTCCAGTCGGCGGCGAATTTCTCCATTCCTTGATCCGTCAGCGGGTGCTTGGAGATCTGCTCGATGACGGAGAACGGAATCGTCGCGATATGCGCGCCGGCCATGGCGACGCGGGTCACGTGGTCCGGGTGGCGAACGGAAGCGGCGATGATCTGGGTGTCCAGATTATGCGTGCGGAACAGCTCGGCGACCTTCGTCACCAACAGCACGCCGTCCTCCGAAATATCGTCCAGGCGGCCGAGGAACGGAGACACGTAGGTCGCACCCGCGCGAGCGGCGAGCAGCGCCTGATTCACCGTGAAGATAAGCGTTACGTTCGTTTTGACGCCTTTTTTGTTCAAGTAGCGGCAAGCTTCCAGGCCGGCCAGCGTCATCGGCAGCTTGATCGTAATGTTTTTGTCGTAATCGTTGATCTTGATCAGTTCGTCGGCTTGGGCGATCATCTCTTCGGCGGTGAGCGCATCGGGCGTAACTTCCGCGGACACCGACTCCACCTCCGGCACCTCGCGCAAAATTTCCGCGATCCGGTCCTCGAACTTGACGCCTTCCTTGGCGACCAGCGACGGATTCGTCGTTACGCCGGACAGAACGCCGATTTTGTACGCCTTCCTGATGTCCTGCAAATTCGCGGTGTCGATAAAAAATTTCATGATCGATAACCTCCGTTATATTTGGATTATTTCAGCAAATCCTTTGCCAATCGTACCACATGACCGACCGAAAATCCGAAGTATTCCAGCACTTCGCCGCCCGGACCGGAAGCGCCGAACGTGTCGATCGACAGCGTTATGCCGTCCGGCCCGACGTAGCGATCCCAGCCGAGCGAGATGCCGGCTTCGATGGCGACGCGCTTCGCGGACGTACGAGGCAGCACGCTTTCCTTGTAGTCCTGGGATTGACGCTCGAACAGCTCCCGGCTCGGCATCGCGACGACGCGCACGGACAGATTGTCCTTTTCCAGCTCCGCCTTGGCGTTAACCGCCAGAGAAACCTCTGAGCCGGTTCCGATGAGAATGAGGTCCGGCCGGTCGTTCGTCTCCGTCAGTACGTACGCGCCTTTGGAGACTTGCTCCTTGTTCGCTTTCGTCTCCTCGTAGACCGGGAGGTTTTGCCGGCTCAGGATAAGGGCGACCGGGCCTTCCTTCTGCTCCAGCGCATACGCCCATGCGCTTGCGGTCTCGTTCGCATCGCTCGGACGAATGACCGTCAGTCCCGGAATCGTGCGCAGGGCGGCCAAGTGCTCGACCGGCTCGTGCGTCGGTCCGTCTTCCCCGACGGCGATCGAATCGTGGGTGAACACGTAGATCACCGGCAGCTTCTGCAGCGCGGCAAGCCGGATCGACGGGCGCAAGTAGTCGCAGAAGACGAAGAACGTGCTGACGAAAGGCTTCACGCCGCCATGCAGCGCCATGCCGTTGCCGGCCGCGCCCATCGCATGCTCGCGCACGCCGAAGTAGACGTTGCGGGCCGCGTAGGAATCGACGGCGAACTTGCCCTGGCCTTTAATGTCGGTCATCGTCGAACCGGACAGATCCGCGCTGCCTCCGAAAATCGCCGGAACGGATTTCACGTAATGATTGATCGCTTCTCCGCTGGCGACGCGCGTCGATACCGACTTCGCGGCGTCGAACGTCAAAATGTCGGTGGTGTCGATCGCGACCGTGCCGTCGATTGCCTGAGCGAGCTCCCGGCCCAGCGAAGGATGCTGCGTTTTGTAGGCGGCCAGTTGTTTGTTCCACTCTTCTTCCTTTGTCGCGCCGTTTTGCTTGAGCTGCTCGAAATGCGCTCTAACCTCCGCCGGAACGGTAAACTCTTCCTCGTAAGGCCAGCCGTACACCTGTTTCGTCGCTTTGGCCTCGTCCTTGCCGAGCGGGCTGCCGTGCACCTTGCTCGTTCCGGCCGCTTTGCTGCCGTAGCCGATAATCGTGCGCACCTCGATCAGCGTCGGCTGCGCGTCGTTTGCCTTGGCGGCTGCGATGGCCTCGCTGATTTTAACGATATCGTTGCCGTCCTCCACGCGCAAGTAGTGCCAGTTCGCCGATTCCGCTCTCTGGCGGATATTTTCCCCGAACGACAGGTTCAGGTCCCCGTCCAAGGAAATGTCGTTGGAATCGTACAGCACGATTAGCTTGCCCAGCTTCATGTGGCCGGCCATCGACATCGCTTCGTACGAAATCCCCTCCATCAAACAGCCGTCTCCGACGAGCGCGTACGTGTAATGATCGACGATCGGGGAGCCGTCCTGGTTGAATTTCGCCGCGAGATGCGCCTCGGCCATCGCCATGCCGACGGCATTCGCGATTCCCTGGCCGAGCGGACCGGTCGTCGCATCCACGCCGTCCGTATGACCGTATTCCGGGTGGCCGGGAGTTTTGCTGTTCAGCTTGCGGAACTGCTTCAGGTCGTCCAGCGATACGCGGTACCCGGACAGGTGCAGCAGGCTGTACAGCAATGCGGAGCCGTGGCCCGCGGACAGCACGAAGCGGTCGCGGTTAAACCATTTGGCGTTGCCCGGGTTGTGGTTCAGATGCTCGGACCAGAGGGCGTACGCCATCGGGGCCGCTCCCATCGGCAGCCCCGGGTGTCCGGAGTTGGCGGCGTTAATGGCGTCGATCGACAGCGTGCGGATCGTATCGATCGCGAGTTGTTCAATAGTTTGCGTTGTAGGCATATTGTTCTCCTTTTCCTGTTGAGGTTGTAATCTCTTCGTCAAACCACCAGCGGTAGCCGTCCCGAGCGAGCAGCTCGTCGGACTCGGCGGGGCCGTAGGAGCCGGCCGCGTAGGCGTGCAGAGGAACCAGGTTTTCGGCGAAGGCGTCGAGAATCGGCTGCACCCATTGCCAGCTCAGCTCGACCTCGTCCCAATGGGCGAAAAACGTGCCGTCCCCGCGCAGCGCATCGTGAATCAGGTTCTCGTACGCTTCGGGAACGTCGTCCTGGCTGCCGTGCAGCTCGACGCGCATCGGCTTGAACTCGCCGTCTTCCTTCGTGTTCAGGTGCAGCCGGATGCCTTCCTTCGGACCGATCTCGAAGACGAGCAGGTTCGGCGTGCCGAGTCCCTGCGTAGGCTGCTGCAGCGGCTCCTTGAATTCGACGACGATGCGCGTGCTCTTCTCCTTCATTCTCTTGCCGGTGCGAATGTAGAACGGCACTCCGCGCCAGTAGATATCGTCGATTTCCAATCTGGCGGCGATGAACGTATCGTTCGTCGAATCTTCGGCGATGCCCGGCTCCGCCGAATAGCCGGCAACCGGTTTGCCTCCGATAGCGCCCGCCGCGTATTGGCCCCGCACGACGCTCCCCGCGACGTCCTGCTTCTGCAGCGGCACGACGGCTTGCATGATTCTCTGCTTCTTGAAGCGCACCTGCTCGGAGCTGCTCTCGTGCGGCAGATGAATCGCCGCCATCATAAGCAGCTGCAGCATATGGTTCTGGAACATGTCGCGCAAGGCGCCTACATGGTCGTAATAGCCGGCGCGCTCCTCGACGCCGACCGTCTCGCTGGCCGTAATCTGCACGTTGGCGATGTAGCGGTTCGTCCAGAGCGCCTGGATGACCGGGTTGGCCTGCTGCAGCGCCCCCATCTTCTGCACCATCGGCTTGCCGAGATAGTGATCGATGCGGAAAATTTCCTCCTCCGCGAACGTCTGGCTCAGCTTCCGGTTCAGCTCGCGGGCGGAGGGCAGGTCGTGGCCGAACGGCTTCTCGATGACGAGCCGCTTCCAGCCCTGCTCGGAACCGAGTCCGCTCTCCAGGATGTTGGCCGCAATCGTCTCGAAAAACTCCGGTCCGACGGACAGGTAGAACAGCCGATTCGGGGGAGCGCCCAGTGCGTCCTCCCGCTGCTCGATCCGCTCCAGCAGCCTCGCGTAATCCTCCTTGCGTCCGATGTCCAGAACATTGTAGCGGAATGCGCGGACGAATCGCTCCAGCGATCCGTCGTTTTTCGCTTCGCGCCGCGAGAACTGCCGAACCGATTGCTCGACGTTGGCCTGGAAGGACTCGTCGGTCCACTCCCGTCTGCCGAGACCAAACAACGAAAACGATTCGGGCAGTTTCCCGTCGACGAACAAATTATACAAAGCAGGGTATATTTTTCTTTTCGCCAAATCCCCTGTCGCTCCGAACAGTACGAATGTTGCAGACTCCATCTTCTCCTGCTCCTTCCGAATGCGCATAACCGCGCAAAACTGGTAACTCTGTCGTAGTTTCACTATAATACGAATAGAGGTCATACAAGTAATTAATATAATTAACAGGAGATATAGACCATGTCTATGACCAACAATTTCGAGCTGTACAAGGTGTTTTATTGGGCAGCGAAAACGGGCAGCCTGACGCAGGCGGCCAAAGCGCTGTACCTCACCCAGCCCAGCGTCAGCCATGCGATCAAGCAGTTGGAGACGAGTTTTGGCGTCAATTTGTTTTACCGGACGGCCAAGGGGGTCGAGCTGACGCAGGAGGGCGCTATCCTCTATTCTTACATCGAGCAGTCGCACATCTTTATATCCCTCGCTGAAGAAAAGATGGCCGCCCTCAAAAACCTGGAGAGCGGCGAGCTGAGAATCGGGGGCAGCGATTCGCTGTTTAAGCACTATTTGCTTCCGTACCTGGAGGAGTTTCACGAGCGGTATCCGAGCATCCGGCTGCATCTGAACCACGGCACGACGCCGGAGGTCATCTCGTTCCTGAAGGAAGGAAGAATCGACCTCGGCGTCGTGCGCATGCCGATCGTCGACCCGCAGCTCGAAGTGCGGGAAAGCTTCCAGCTGCAGGACTGCTTCGTCGCGGGAGCGCGGTACGCGGAGCTTAGAGGCAGGAAGCTGTCGCTGGATACGCTGCTCGAGCAGCCGATCATTTTATTTTCCCGCAACAGCCGGGCCCGGATGACGATTACGGAAATCTTCCAAAGCTACGGCTATACGATCAAGCCGGAGATCGAGGTCGGCAGCGTCGATCTGCTGATCGAATTCGCGCGCAGAGGGCTCGGCATCTCCTTCGTGACCCGCGAGTTCGTGTCCAAGGAGCTGGAGGAAGGCTCGCTGTTCGAGATCGAGCTGGACATTACCATCCCTCCTTCCCAGGTCGGGATCATGACGAAGCGGAACATGCCGCTGTCCAGCGCGACGACCCGGTTTATGGATATGATTCAATAACAGGTACAAAGACGAGTTGTCAGCGCGCGCTTGATTGGGGTACGATGAACAATATCAAAATGGGCGTTCGAAAAAGTCGGGTTTGCAGCTTTTCGAACAGCCTCTATAAAGGAGAGAATTTGGAGGGAGAATGGAACAACTCGTACTGTGGCTGAAGTATTTGTTTCTGGGCGTCGTTCAGGGCGCGACCGAGCCGATTCCGGTCTCGTCGAGCGGTCATCTGATCATTGCCCAGAAGCTGCTCGGACTGGAGCAAAACGGACTGAGCTTTGAAATTTTGACGAACACGGCATCCTTAATCGCGATTTGCGTCATTTTCCGTCATGAGATCGTTAAGCTGGTCTCGGGAGCCGGCCGCTTTCTTCTCACCCGCAAAGCGGAATTCAAACCGGACTTTCTGTTCTGTCTGTACATCGTCATCGGCACCGTGCCGGCCGCTGTTGTAGCGGCGCTGTTCAAGGATCGGATCGAGGAAATTTTCTCTTCGGTACATACCGTATCGGTCGGATTGCTCTTGACGGGCATCGCGCTGTGGCTCATTCGCAATCTTCGCGGCCGCAAGCAGGACGGGGATCTGTCGGTCAAGGACGCGCTTCTCGTCGGCCTGGCCCAAGCCGTCGCGCTGATTCCCGGCATCAGCCGTTCGGGCGCGACCGTCATTACGTCGATCGCCGTCGGGATGAAGCAGGAAACGGCTTTGAAGTTTTCTTTTATGCTGTACATACCGATCAGCATAGGCGGCATCGTTCTCGGCGCGTCCGACATCGCCGGCGATCCGAATCGTTCGCAGCTGGCGATTCCTTATCTTATCGCTTTCCTGACGACGCTGGTCGTGACTTATTTCTCCATGAGATGGTTTATGGGGATTATGGCTAGAGGCAACTTGAAGTATTTCTCTTATTACTGCTTTGTTGCGGGCATCCTATTCCTCATATTCTTGTAAGCCACGGCGCAAGGGGCTGTCTATAAGCAAGTCAGATTGCTTTGAAAAATAATCGATAATAAAAGTGTGAGGGGTATGTACCTCCTTCCGATGCTATACGCTCCTAAAATGGGAATGATAAACCCGTTGCAAGGTAATTTTAGGAGCGTATGAGGCATTCTCCAGGAGGCACATACCCCTTCTTTGTCTACCGATT
Organism: Cohnella cellulosilytica; assembly: GCF_042431195.1. NCBI lineage: Bacteria > Bacillati > Bacillota > Bacilli > Caryophanales > Paenibacillaceae > Cohnella > Cohnella cellulosilytica. Next base: position 53,452 of record NZ_JBHMDN010000008.1, on the reverse strand, counting down.
ATCTTAAGCAGCTCTGCTTGTAAGCCACGGCTCAAGGGGCTGTCCCTAAGTCATTAGATGGCAACAACAAAAATGATCGATTTATAATCATGGGGGATATATCTCCTTCCGCTGCTGATACGGTCATGAAATTTGGATTTGATTAACCCGTAACAGGGTAATTTCATGACCGTATGAGGCAGGCGCTTCGCTCTACAGGAGATATATCCCCCATCTTGTGATCGATCATTTTGGTTGCCGTGACTTAGGGACAGCCCCAGTATGAGCAATGGCTTACTTCGCCTGGATGTAGCCTTCCGCTTTGAGCAGCTCGGCGATCAGAACAGCGCCGCCCGCGGCTCCGCGCAGCGTGTTGTGCGACAGGCCGACGAATTTATAGTCGTACAGGGAGTCCGCGCGCAGCCGCCCGGCGGATACGCCCATGCCGCCCTCGATGTCGCGATCCAGATTCGTCTGCGGCCGGTTTTCTTCCTCGAAGTACGTAATGAACTGCTTGGGCGCGCTCGGCAGGCCAAGCTGCTGCGGACGTCCCTGGAACTCGCGCCAGTGCCGCAAAATCTCTTCCTTCTCCGGCTTGTTCTCGAACGACACGAATACGGTCGCCAGATGGCCGTCCGTCACCGGAACGCGGATGCACTGCGTCGTAATGAGCGGAGTACTCGCCTTCACGATCCGGCCGTCCTCGACGCTGCCCCAGATGCGTAGCGGCTCCTGCTCGCTCTTCTCTTCCTCGCCGCCGATATACGGGATGACGTTGTCGAGCATTTCCGGCCAGTCGGTGAAATTTTTGCCCGCACCGGAGATCGCCTGATACGTCGAAGCGACGACCTTCGTCGGCTTGAAGCCCAACAAAGCGTGCAGCATCGGCACATAGCTCTGAATCGAGCAGTTCGGCTTCACGGCGATAAAGCCGGTCTCGGTGCCGAGACGCCGGCGCTGGGCGGCGATGACGTCCAGATGTCCCGGGTTAATCTCCGGAATGACCATCGGTACGTCCGGCGTCCAGCGGTGCGCCGAGTTGTTGGAGACGACCGGCGTCCCCGTCTTGGCGTAAGCTTCCTCGAGCGCCTGGATCTCATCCTTCTTCATATCGACCGCGCAGAAAATAAAATCGACCTGCGAAGCGACCTCTTCCACCTTGGAAGCGTCGAGAACGACGATATTTTTCACCGCTTCCGGAATCGGAGTGGACAGCTTCCACCGGTTTTGCACCGATTGTTCGTACGTCTTGCCGGCCGAGCTCGCGCTTGCCGCGATCGTCGTCACTTCGAACCACGGATGCCCGTCGAGCAGCTGCACGAACCGCTGGCCCACCATCCCCGTTCCTCCGACTATGCCTGCTCTCAGTTTGTTTGCCATTTTCTATGCCATCCCTTTCCTTGTCGCGAATTTTGCGTAACGCCATCCCCTATACCTACTACCTATTCAAAACGGACGAATTGGTGTGTCGTCTGCATCGACGCCTCGTACTCAACAAAAAAATCCCACCCCCAAGACTTTAGCCTTAGGGACGAGATTGTGTGCTCGCGGTACCACCCCGGATTCGCCGATATGTCGCCATATCCGCCTCTTCAAGTACGGCATTGCCAAGCAATGCTTATACTCTAGCCCTGTAACAGGAGCACCTGTCGCGCCACCCCCTCGTCCGCGAGGTTCCGACGCGCTGCTCGGAGTCTTTTTTCGCTAAAGCCTTCTTTGCTCCTTCCCAGCCGCCGGAGCTCTCTGCGAAAGAATGGCTTTACCTACTCTTCTCTTCACCGCATTTGTTATTGCGATTATATTATCAAATAACGCTGCGGAGGTAAAGCTATTTTTGCATGAGTATTTTGTGAACGACCGCTTTAAGATTTCACGATGATTTTGCGAATGCTGTCCCCGGACAGATGGAACCTGGCCACAAGCTCGGAGACCGTCATTCCGTCCGAATGAAGCCGGCAAATTTCCTTGTTGCGCTCCGCCAGCAGCTTCCTCGTTCCGCTGACCTCTCCCCAACGCGCGCGACGCTCGTTCGGCTTGGGGATATAGATCAGCTCGCCGCCCGCATAGTTTTGCAGCTCCCGAAGCAAGCTAGGGGGAAGCACATCTCTCCCGTTTTTGTAGATCAAATTGGCCCTCCTTCAATTCTAACGCCCCGATAATGGATAAGCTTGTTTCCGCATAGGCCTTAACCATATTCTCTTTTCTCCTCCTTTTTAAAATGATGACGGCCAAACGACAAACTCGAACGCAGCCGTTCGTATTTCCAGTATATTGAAGTTCGCTCTATCCCACAAGCTTATAATGGGTTGAAAAAAGGAGGCCTTGCGGCCTCCTTCCCTAACTGGAATCCCCGCCTAAACGGAGATCACCTCAGGATGGTAGATCAACTCGATCAACTCCTTTCCAACAAATTCGTCGGGCCCGACATCTATATTGTACGACCGAACGCATGCGGACAAAAGTGAATAAACGGCTATAATCAAACTTTATCGCTGCCGCCCTTCGTTTTTCGATAGGCGCGCTCATGGTAACGCGTAATGGTCTTGAACAGCTCCCGGCCGTCGTCCGTAAGCGGCAACGCGGCGTCGAAGCCGAGCGCCATCGCCCGGTAAGTCTCGGGAACCCAGACGTAGGCGTGCACATAATCGGTCAGCCGGAAGCCGGCGCTCTGCCAGAAGCAGATCCGTCTCGCATTCTCTTCCGTCTCCTCCGCTTCGACCTCGATCACGATGCCGTGGCAGCCCGGCTGCGCACGGGAGATCCAGTCGCGCAGCTGCAAAACGCAGCGCCGGCCGATCCCTTGACCTTGCCGTGCTTGCCGTACGGCGATGTAATCGACGACCAGCAGGCCGGAACGATCGTCGTAAGACGTCAGCGCCATCGCCGCGGCCTCGCCTTCGATGCGCCATACGTGCAGCGCGCACAAGCCGCGTTCGAACATGCGCCTGACGATCGCCTCGCTCTTTCGCCCGTGTTCGGGAAAAGCCTCCCGGTAAATCGCGTCCGCCTCCGCCCACAAGGCCTCATTCCATTCGTTCGTCGTCAGATGCTCCATATGCCGGCGTCTCCATTCTCTTGGTGTTCGCTTCCGTCAATTTCTCGGCGCCCACAGCATGATCGATACGCCGACGATGCAGATCGCGGCCCCGAGCCAGTCGTACAGGTCCGGCGTCTTCTTGTCGACGAGCCAGCCCCACAGAACGGCCAATACGACGAACACGCCTCCGTAAGCGGCATAAACCCGTCCGAAGGACGGAAAGTTTTGCAGCGTCGGGATGATTCCGTACAGCACCAGAATCAAGCTTCCCGCGATCCCGTACCCGATCGATTTGCCCTCTCTGAGCCACAGCCATACCAGATAACCTCCGCCGATCTCGGCAAGACCGGCCAGCACGAAGATTGCAATGGATATAAACAAGATGATGCCCCTTCCTCGTCACGGCGATAACCGTCCCGAACGCCCGGCGGCGCCGACATGCGAAGGCTGTTCCCCCTGCGGGAAACAGCCGCCTGATCCTCTTATTTTACCACTTCGGCGAGCCGGTTGTCCTCTCCGTAACGATACGTGCGTACCGCCAAGCTTCCGTCCGTCTCCCTCCCGTGCAGCTCGAACGTTCCCTGAAGCTCGTCGTACGAGATCGCGTCTTCGGCACCCGCTCCCAGCGCGTCCCTGACGCTTGCCCACAGGAGCCGTCCTTGTTCCTCTTTGAAAATGTAGATTTGATTTTGCTTATGCGTAACGGCAATCGCTTCCTCCCGCCCGTCTCCGTCCAAGTCTCTCTCATAGGCAAGCGAGCTGAAGGTGGCAAAGGTGGACAGCCCGTTGGCATCCTTCTTCACGTACCACGCACAGCCTTCGCCGTCGGTTCGGCAGAGAGGCTGGTTGAACTTCAGCACCTCTTGACCGAACAGGCGCGTCATGCCCATCTGAAGCCCGTACATGTGCCCTGTACCGTAATGGTAGAGCGTGCCTGCGGGAGAGACCCCGTCGACCGCCAGACCGAGAGCCTCGTCCTTCGTCACGATCGAATCGTGCAGCACCGTTCCCTCTTTTAACGTATACAGAAAAGCCGTTCCGAAGCCCGGAACCTCTTTCTGCTCGATCAGATCGATATCGGACAGGGAAATCTGCTCGGCGTAGCCCGTGTTCACCAGCGGGCTGTGGGTGTTGGACAGACCGGGCAAAATGCCGGGATCTCCCCCGTAAATCGTCTCCCCCTGCTGAAGAATCCGAGCCTCAAGCGGCTTAAACGCCAGTGGGAAGCTCTCCCCCGTCGCTCCGGCCGTGCGATAGGTATCGGCGCCATCTCCGCTCAAATGGGACAGCAGCAGGAAAGCCGCCGCGCAGAACGCCAGCAGCGTCCCCAAAAGGGCGATCCGCTTCCCGAACCGCCGGCGCACACGGCGATCCGCCGCCCGCAGCACGGTATTTTTCATCTCGTTCGTAAATTTCTCCTCCCGGAACAGCCCCTGCTTCACCCGTTCCTCCCAGGACAACGAATTTCCGCTCATCGTTCCATCTCCTTCCGTTTGCGCTCCATCGCCTGACGCGCCCGGTGCATTCTGGACTTGACCGTTCCTTCCGACACGTGCAGCAGTTCGGCGATCTCCGGCATCGTCAGTCCGTGCTCCAGCGAGAGAAGCAGCACCTCCCGAAGCTTGATCGACAAGCTCATCAGCGCTTCCCTGATCTCGCGGACGGACTGCTCCTCCAAATATTCTGTCTCGGCCGATTCTCCGACCCCTCGCGGCTTGACCCATTCGAACAGCACGATGCGGCGCATGTAGCTCGACTTCATCTCGTTGAGCGCCGCGTTTCTGGCAATCGAGAACAGCCATGTTTTAAGCGAGGAGCGGCCTTGGAACGAGCCGAAGCCGCGATAGGCTCTGAGGAACGTTTCCTGCGCCACATCCTTGGCCTGCTCCCGGTTTTTCGTTATCGCGTAAGCGTACCGCCTGACGTCGTCGCCGTACGCGGTCATCAGCTCGTACAGCTCCGCCTCGTCCAACGTCGCCTTGCGCGCCAAATACTGCAGCCCAACCTGGGAGTCCATCTCCTCACCTCCACCCTATTAGACAACGGTTCGTCCCGAATCGTTCCGTTGCGCCGCAAGAAAAAAACGGCTCTCTCCGATGCGGAGAAGAGCCGATTTTTGAGCAGAGGAACTTTCATTCGTTCAGGGCTGGCTGCCTCGGAGCAGTCCGACGATCGTCTCCAACTGCTGCTCCAGCGAATAAGGATCCTCCATGACGAATTCGTCGTAGAAATCGTCGCCGTAGAGGTACACCTGGTTGTTCTGAACGGCGGGCAGCCCCTTCCACAGCTTGCTGTTCATCATTTCGTCCGTCGCTTCCTTCGCGCCGTAATATACGAAAATATGATCGCCCATATACTCCGGAAGCATCTCCGCCGAAATCAGCTCGAAGCCTTCCTTCATATTTTTCGCAATGTCGGTAGGCGGCAGCTGCAGAATTTCGTAGATGGTGGAGGAGCCGTAGTTGCCCCCTTCGGCGGCCAGCACGTAGACGGCCTTGTCCGCGAATTGAACGACGGACACCGTCTCTCCGTCCTTCACGATGCCTTTGATTTGCTCCCGCGCCTCCGAGGCCTTCCTCTCGTACTCGGCAATCCACTGCTCGGCTTCTTCCCGCTTGCCGAAAATATCGCTTAAGCTGCGAAATTTCTCCAGCGGTCCCGCGGTCGTCTCTCCCGTCCAGTACGGCAGAAATACGGTGGTGCCGATTTTCTCGTACTCTTCGATGCTGGCCTCCACCGATCCGATAATCAGATCCGGCTCCAGCGCGATCAGCTTCTCCACGTTCATCGGAAAGCCGCCCAGGTCTTCGACGCCTGCCAGCGTCTCTTGTCCGATCCCCGCCTTCGCCATCCACCCTTCGTCCATCATGAACGTTCGGACGCCGACGGGAACGATGCCCAGCTTGAGCAGGTGGCCCATGTACTGATCGGCGGCAACGCGCTGCGGCTCGGCCGGAACGACGACGTCTCCCCTTGGCGTCGATATCGTCCGGGTTGTCGGCTGCGGCTCCTGCTGTTGGCCGGCCGAAGCGGCCGGCGTTGCGGCCGGTTCGCCGGTGCTGGCGCTTGAGGACGGCTGCGCCGCGGATTCGGAAGACGTGTTGGTCGAATTCGAATTCGAGCACGCCCCCATAAGCAAGGATAGACTGAGTACGGCGGTTATGGCCGCGAGTTTGGTTCTCTTTTGCATGTAAAGCTCTCTCCCCGTTATCTGTTGATAATGATTTTCAGTATCAGTATAAGGGAGCGACGAAATTCGAGAAACGGCAAATCTTCGCATTCCGGAGGACAAATCCTGATCTTCCCGCAGCTTGCCGCCGCACTGTCTGTAAAAGGTCGGAGAAACTCCGGTATGCTTTTTGAAGCTTCTGCTTAAGGAATGCGCATCCGGAAAACCGACGGCCTCGGCAATTTCCTGCAGCGTCGCCTCCGTCTCGACGAGCAGTTGCATCGTCCGCGCCGCCCTCACCCGGCCCAGAAAATGAATGGGACTCGTAGCCAGCTTCGCCTTGAACAGCCGCGACAGATGTCCCGCGCTGTAATCGAGCGCTTTGGCGATCGCCTCCAGCGTCAGCGGACGGCTGTAATGCTCCTCGATATAACGTACCGCCAGCGCCGCCATGTCGGGCTTTATCGGCTCGACTTGCTGCCGGTGCAGCTGCCAGAGCAGTTCGTAAATAAATTGGTAAAACAGCGACTTTACTTGAACCTTGCTCAGCTCGGTAGCCTCCTGCCACCCTCTGCTCATCTGCTCGATTTTGTCGCTTAGCCGCAGCGGATAACGCGGCGCGAACACGTATCTGAACTGAAACGGATTCCCTTCCTCCATCAACCTGACGAAATCCCGGCGCGCGGGAACCGGCGGGGAAGCCCGGTACAGGATCAAGCAGTACGCCAGCTCCTCGTCGGCCTCCACCGTTAAGCTCGTTCCTTTGCCGCCGTGAATCAAATTGTGCGTTCTGACTTTATGGCTGTCCCCGTCCAGACGAATCCGTCCCGTCCCCCGCTGGATATAGAGAAAGGAGCTGGCCGGCAGCCGGTAATCCCGAAGCTCCCGCGACCGCTCCAGCTTTATGCCGCGAATATCGATCAGCTCGACGTACGCTTGATTCCACAACCGGATATGGTTGTCCAATTCCATGAACTCGCTCGCCCCCGAACCTTTCCTTTCCCGGCGGAATACGAACCGATTTATTCCGTAATCCCATCATAGATGATAACCGTTCTCATTGACAAGTCGTTATGCTGTCCCCTTCCGTCAGTCCGTCCGTCTGCCTCCAGCCGTTTTGCTTCCTGCTGCTTTTGCCGCTATCCCCTCCGTTCAGTTCACACTCCTGCCGCCTTCCGTTATCTCTCCTTTTGCCGCTATCCCTTCCGTTCAGTTCAAATCCCCGCTGCCTTCCGTTATCCCTCCTTTTGCCGCTCCCCTTCCCATCGCTAAACGGTAATAACCTGATTTCTGAGCTGACGGGATACTGACAAATGAAGAATCGGTCGTAGCCGAATCTCGAAGCAGGATACGATCAACCTGACTGAACGGGATACCGGCATAAGAAGGGAACAGACACTACACACCTATTCAAAATGAGGCTCAGACAACCTGAATGAACGGGATACCAGCAAAAGAGGCAGAGAACGATAAATCCTGCCGCCCGGGTCTCTACAAAAGAAAACCCGCGCCAGTCGGCGCGGGTAGATAACGAAGATCCGATAATTTTAATGGAACACCTTAGGCGTGCTTCGCGCGGGCGATTCGCGTCGCTTCGACCATGTTGCGCAGCGAAGCGACAGTCTCTTCCTGGCCGCGCGTCTTCAGGCCGCAGTCGGGATTGATCCAGAACAGCTGCGGGTCGAGCACGCGCAGCGCGCGGTCGATCATGCCGCTCATCTCTTCCACTCCCGGCACGCGCGGGCTGTGGATGTCGTAGACGCCCAGACCGATGCCAAGCTTGTAGGTGTTCTCCTCGAAGCTGTGGATCAGCTCGCCGTGGCTCCGCGACGTCTCGATGGAGATCACGTCCGCGTCCATCGCCTCGATCGAATCGATCATGTCGTGGAATTCGCAGTAGCACATATGCGTATGAACCTGCGTCTCGTCCTTCACCGTGCAAGTCGTCATGCGGAACGCTTTGACGGCCCAAGCCAAGTAATTCGCCTGATCCTTCTCCTTCAGCGGCAGCCCTTCGCGCACGGCCGGCTCGTCGACTTGAATCATGCCGATACCCGCCTGCTCCAATGCCTCGACTTCTTGTCTGAGCGCATAGGCAAGCTGATACGCGATCTGCTCGCGCGGAATGTCGTCGCGGACGAACGACCAGTTCATGATCGTGATCGGTCCGGTCAGCATGCCCTTAACGGGACGCGCCGTCTGCGATTGCGCGTATTTCGTCTCCTCGACGGTCATCGCCTGCTCGAACGCGACGTCTCCGTAGATGACCGGAGGCTTCACACAGCGGGAGCCGTACGACTGCACCCATCCGTTCCGCGTAAAGACGAAGCCGGCCAGCTTCTCGCCGAAAAATTCAACCATGTCCGTGCGTTCAAACTCGCCGTGCACAAGCACGTCCAGTCCGATCTCCTCCTGCAGCTTGATCCACAGATCGATCTGCTCGCGGATGAAGGCGGCGTAGCGTTCTCCGTCCCATTCGCCCTTGCGCCAGAGCTGGCGGGCTTTGCGCACCTCCGCCGACTGCGGGAAGCTTCCGATCGTCGTGGTCGGGAAAATCGGTAGCTGCCACTTGTCCTGCTGCGCAACCCGGCGCTCGGAGAACGGACGGCCACGCACGGGTTCCTGCGCACCCAGCTTGGCGACCGCCTGCTGGACGTCGGCGCGATTGCGCTCCGCCGATTGCCTCAGCGCCTGCACGGCGCGTTCGCTGCTCTCCAGCTCGCTCGCGATCGCCGCCCGGCCCTCGGTTGCACCCTTGGTCAGCAGCGCGATCTCCTCCAGCTTCTCGTCCGCGAAGGCGAGCGCTCCCTTCAGCTCGGACGCCAGCTTCGTCTCGCCGACCACCGTAACCGGAACGTGAAGCAGGCTGCACGAGGATTGCACGATCAGACGGTCGGAGGAGACAGATTGACCGAGCTGCTCCAGCACGCCCAGCTTCTCGCCCAGCGACGCTCTCCAGATGCCGCGGCCGTCGATGACGCCCGCGCCCAACACCTTGTCCGCCGGGAAGCCGTGCTCGCGAACGGCGGACAGATTGGCCTCCAACCCGTGAACGAAGTCCAGGCCGATTCCTTTTACGGGAAGCGCCACGATATCGGCATAACGCTCAACCGATTCGAAGTAGGTCTGCAGCAAAATGTTCAATTGAGGCACGGCGGCCGCGAACGTCTCGTAGATCGATTTCAGACGGCGAACGTCATCATTGTCGATTTTCGTCACGACGATCGGCTCGTCGATCTGCACCCAGCGCACGCCTTCGAGCGCCAGCTCCCGCAGTACTTGAACGTACAGCGGAATCAGCCGGTCGAGCCAGGCGTCGGTCTCCGCTTTGTCGTAGCCCTTGGACAGCTTCAGGAAGGTCAGCGGTCCGACCAGCACCGGCTTGCCGTCGATGCCGAGCTTCTCCTTCGCTTCGCGATACGCCTTCAGCGGCTTGTTCTCGGTAACCGTCGGGTTGGCTCCGTCCAGCTCAGGGACGATATAATGGTAGTTCGTGTTGAACCATTTCGTCATTTCGCTGGCTGCCGCGTCTTTCGTGCCCCGGGCGATGCCGTAGTAGACGGACAGCGGAACCTCGCCGCCGTTGTACTCGAACCGCTTCGGAACGATGCCGAACATCGTCGCCGTATCCAATACGTGATCGTAATAGCTGAAGTCGTTAACCGGAATCAGGTCGATGCCTTTATCCTTCTGTTTTTGCAGATGGGTCAGACGAATTTCCTGCAGCTTCGCCTGGAATTCCGCTTCTACGAGCTTGCCCGCCCAGAACGCTTCCAGCGCTTTTTTCCATTCCCGGTCCGCGCCGATGCGCGGATATCCCAAAATACTGCTTTGCGCCATCTCGTAACACTCCTATACAAGTTGTTACGTAGAAGATAACACGGAATTCCGGGTATAGCGTAACTCACATATCCTATATCTGGTTATAGCATTTGGCTATATCGAAAGCCGTACTGGGCCGCTGCCCGCCGCCCCTTTCCGCGAATTTTACCGCAAGTCTCCGCTCCTTCCCCCCTCGATCTCGACTCCCGCAGCTTCGATTTCCGAATCCACGCCTCGTCTCACAAGCCCGATCGCCTGCTCCAGAGCTTCGATGTAGGCCGTTCCGAGCTTGGACAGCGCCACATTGCGGTGAGAGATCCAGCCGACGTTAATCGTCTCTTTGCAGTCGAGCGGAACGGGGATAATCTCGTTGCCGTTCAGATCCTTGCTCAGCACCCCCGTCGAAATCGTATAGCCGTTCAGCCCGATCAGCAGGTTGAACAACGTCGCCCGGTCGCTGACGCGAATGCTCTTTTTGCGGGACAAGGTGCTCAATATCTCTTCGGCAAAATGAAAGGAGTTGTACTCCCCCTGATCAAAAGACAGATACGGATAGTCCTGCAGCTGGTCGATGGTGACGATGTCGTGCTTGGCCAGCGGATTGTGGATGCTGATGAAAATGTGCGGCTTGGCCGTGAACAGGCTCGTAAACTGCAGGTTGGCGCTTCTCAGCAGCTTGTGAATGACCTTGCCGTTGAAGTCGTTCACGTACAAAATGCCAATCTCGCTGCGCAGCGTGGCGACGTCCTCGATGATCTCGTGGGTTTTCGTCTCGCGCAGCGTCAGCTCGTATTCCTCCTGGCCGTACTCCTTGACGAGACTGACGAAGGCGTTGACGGCGAACGCATAGTGCTGAGTCGAGACCGAGAAATGCTGCGGCGACGGCTTAGCGTTCAAATACCGGCCCTCCAGCAGCTCCGCCTGCTCGACGACCTGCCGCGCGTAGCTCAGAAACTCGACGCCCTCCTTGGAGAGCGAGATACCCTTGTTCGATCGCTCGAAGATGGCGATCTGCAGCTCCTCCTCCAGATCCTTGATCGCGTTGGACAGACTCGGCTGCGAAATAAACAGCCGCTTGGCCGCCTCGTTAATGGACCCGCGGTTCGCCACTTCGATGACGTACTTCAGTTGCTGCAGGGTCAAAGCCTATTCCCCCCTATCTCGGTAAAAGATGGTCTTGCGCGATTACCGAAATTTTATCACTGATCCGCAGGAAAGTCATATCCCCAGCCGCTGTCCCTTCTCCAGCCGCCGGATCTGCTGCTCTCCCTGGTCGGCCAGCTCGCGGAATTGGCCGATCGTCTCCCGCATGCGGGGCAGCGCCTCCTGCTTGTAGGCGCTGATCGAATCGAGCGCGGCCAGCACGTCGGTGAACGCCTGCTTCAGCGTCTCCACCGATACGCTCGTCTCGAGCGCCTGCTTGTGGATCGTCGCTCCCTGCTCCTTGAGCATGCGGGAGGTGCCGGCGATCAGCTCGTTCGTCGTTTGGTTCAGCAGCTCGATCTTCCGCAGCACGATCCGCTGGTTAAACAGCGCGCTGGCGACCGTCACGGAGATGCGCAGCGCCGAGATCGTCACGTTCTTCGCCCGGTCCACGCCGCGGATCAGCTCTTTGTTGTTGCGGATGACGACCTCGATCGCCATAATGCCCTGCTGGTTGACGACAAGCATCTGCTGCAGGTCCATCACGCGCTGGCGGAGCGGGAACAGCACCTCCTCGGTAATGAAGCGGATTTTGTCGGGATCCTCGTTCCGCTGCCGCGCCGCCTCGATCTGCCCCTCGATCGATTCGTCCATCAGCGTGCCGAGCTGAATTTCCTTCTGCAGCCGCTTGGTCAGCTCGCGCAGCGACTGCTGCTCCAGCTCCAGCGTCGTATTGTCGTTCTTGAGCGTCGCTTTGCCCTTGTCGAGCGAGACGATGATATCGGCAATGACGGTGTCGGCTTTCTGATACTTCAGGAAATAGGCGCGCAGCGGATTAAACAGCTTGCCCAGCATGCCGCGCTTGGCGAAGTCGACGGCGCTCGGGTCCAAATCCTTCAGCTGCGTATGCAGCTCGGACAGCCCTTTGGCCACCTGGCCGCCCTCGTCGCCCGTGCGCGCCAGATTGCCGACGGACACCTCCAGCAGCTTGTTTTTGTCCGCGGACGATTTCATCGTGTTCAGGCCGAAGCCTTCGATCGACTGCATAACCTCCTTGCGCTTCTCGAGCGACTCGACATCGAGCGCCATAATCGTCGCCACGTTCGCGTCGGCCAGTTCCTTCAGCTTGGCGACCTCTTCGGGTACGGGCTTAACCTCCTGTTCAATGACCGCTTTGAGCTGTTCCGGGCTGGCGACTTCCATCGAAAATGACATCGAAAAATCCTCCTCCGAATTTAAGCTGCGTTGGCGCGTTAGCGCGTTGGCGAATCGTTACATCTGCACGTTGAACAGGTTGCCGATCTTGTAGACGACGTCGTCCGTATCCGCATTGATGCTGGCCGCCTCGTTAATGCCGGAAATGCTTTGCAGCGCCTGAATATTGGCGTTGTACCCGATCGTATAGATCGGCACCTTGTACGCTTCGACGAGTTCTTTAATGTCGTTAAGCGAATAGCCTTCGTTGGTCTCCCCGTCGCTCAGGACGAAAATGACCGGCTTGCCGTTCGGGTTGACGCTCAGCTCGTCTTGCAGCATCTTGAGCGCCACGACGATGCCGTCGAACGTCGCCGTCCCGCCGCCGGACTGCAGGCTGTTCACCGCGCCGACGAACATCGATTGCTGATTGGTATCGTACTTCCCGATCGGCAGATGGATCGTAACGTCGCTCGAATAGGACACCAGACCGATGCTGTTGTCCCGGCCGAGATACTTCTGCCCCTTCAGCAGCGACTCCTTCAGCCGGTTCAGCGGCTCCCCGTCCATGCTGCCGGAGACGTCGGCCACGAATACGGCCGAGATCGGCTTGCCGGCGTTTTTCTTCTCCTTCCACAGCTTCTGCGCGGCGGCAAGCAGCGCGCCGTCCGGAACGGCCAGCTCCGGCGTATAGTCCTCCAGCCCGTTAAAGCCGAGCTTCTCCGCCGCTTGCTGGTATGGCTCCTGCTGCACGAATTCCGCGAACCGCCGGATGAGTTCGACCTTCTCCGGCGGCAGATCGCCCAGCGCGTAGAGCGGACTGTCGTGCCGGACGCCAAACGGCGTAAACACGTAGCCGCCCTTCAAATCCGCCGTGTTGACATAGGTCTGGTACTCCAGCACGAAGCCGTCCAGCATGCCGGACTTGGCCGCGTCGCGCATCTGAATCGTCGTCGACGCGATGAAAGGCACATTCGCCTGGAACTTCTCGAAGCCGGCGACCGCCTTCTCTCCCAGCAGGTTCGAGCTGTCGAACGAATCGAGCGCCGTAAGCAGGAAGTTCAGCCCCGTCGAGCTGGCGAACGGATCGGTGTAGCCCATCGAAAACTCGTTGCCGGCGATCGCCTCCGTCACCGTCTTGACGTTCACCGCCCCGTATTTCTCCACGAGCGCGTCGTATTTCGCCTTGGCGATGACGATGCCCGGCACGTTCCCGGCGAGCCGCTTGGCGATCAGCTCCGTCTTGACTCCGCTCGCCTTCACCATCTCTCCCCACAGCTCATTCGACGGAGTGAACGCGTCGGGAACGTACTTGCCGGAGGCGATATAATCGGTCGCCGTCCCCGAGGCGATATCCCTCACCTTGACCGATGCCGCCTGGCCGTTCACTTCGATTCCCGCGCGGTTGAACGCGGCGGCGACCTCGGTCAGCCAGCCGTCGACGCCGGTGCCGGATTTCTCCGTCGACGAGAAAATTTCGACGTAGAAGCCGGTCGTATTGTCCACGGTCACCGGAAACTTGGAGATGTCCGGCAGCGCCTCGGCGACGTCCGCCGGATCGAGATCGATCTGACCCTTCACCGGCTCGGCGGTCGATACGGAGAGATCCGCGAACAGCTTGTTTAGCCGTTTCTCGGCGCTCTCTGCGGTCAGCTCCGCCTTCGATTTTCCCAGATTGGACGTCAAGCCGACTCCCCAGTACACCAAAGCGAACACGATAATGAGCAAAATGACGGACACCAGAGCAAACTTGCGCGGCTTAGCCAACTCCCCCACCTCTTTTCATCTGTAATGCTTCGTCTGTTGGATCAGTTCGTCGATTTCCCTCATCCCCGGCATCGCCTCGATATCGCCGGGCTCGAAGGCGTCCAGACGCGAAATTTCGAGCAGCAGCCGGTCCAGCTTGAGCAAAATCTCCTCGTTCATGCCGACCGAGTATTTCACGGAGCCGATAAACTCGTTCAGCATTTCCACCCGCATCTGCAGCAGCTCTCTGGGCATTCGCGCGGCTCCCCGGGAGCCCAGACTCTCGAACTCGGATTCGTCGAACGCCCGCAGCCGATTCAAGACGCTTCTGACATTGCGGTAAAACAGCGACTCGACCTCGCCGACGACGGAAACGAATTTCGCGTAGCTCAGCTCGCCAGGCTGGAATCTTTGCGCCAGCGTTTCGAGCAGCGCGGCTTTTTTCTTGCGGAGGCGATCGAGCTGCTCCACGGCGTGTTCGATGTCCTCCTCCAGCGGTCTGACCCGCTTGTAACGGGACAACGCCGCCGCGAAGTCTTCGCGAGATTGAAGCTCCCGAAGAGGCGGCGCTTGCCGCCCGTTAAGAATCGCGTAGCTGCCCAGCAGCAGCGCGACGACGCTGGCCAGCGGCAGCGTTACCCCGATCGCCGTCTCCAGAGCGCTCTCTCCGAATCCGACGCCGATCAGGCCGGGCGACAGCACAACGACGTTCAAGATCGCGACGGCGACGACCAAACCCAGCAGCTTGACAAGCTTCGTATGCTTCGCCCCCCTCCCAAGTCACAAAAAAAGCCGCGGGTTTCCGCGACAGATTAGGGACAATGGATGTTGTCTCCGGACCTTTGTTTTATTTTTACGCGATTGGACTTCCGTTTATGATGGCGTTTGCTCGCGAAAAAGCCGGCCCCGCGAAACGGGACCGGCCTTGTCTCTGCTCTCTTAGCTCCTGGCAGCTTTCCTCAGACGAAGCGTGCGGATTTCGAACGGACCGAAAGTCAGCTTCGCCGTATCCGTGTTTTCTCCCAAGCCCGCAACTGGGTTTTCCATCAAGTCGACTTCGTCGATCGCCGCGTACGCCGCGCCGAACGACAAGACCGCCTCGGCGCGCGTTCCCGACGTTTCGTACAGGCGCACGATCAGATCGTCGGAATCCTCGGCCTTCTTGACCGCTTCCAGCATGATACGCGGCGAATCGATCCGCACGAACGGACTTGGCACGGCTCCCGCCTGCCGCCGCTCTCCTTTGCCGCCCGCGAAGGCGGTCAGCGGAGAGTTCAGCTCGTAGCCTCTCCGGTAAGTGTTCGCCGCGACATAATCCCCTTCGTGCGGATACAGCGCGTAGACGAACCGGTGAACCGCCCGGTCGGCCCGCGGATCGGGATACGACGGACTGCGCAGCAGATGGATGTCCAGCACGCTGCCCAGCGCGCTGAAGCCGTACTTGGAATCGTTCAGCAGCGAGACGCCGTAATCCGGCTGCGACAGATCGATATACTGGTGCGCGCATATTTCGTCCTTGGCAAAATCGTGTCTCGTATTGCGGTGCGTCTGCCGCTGCAGGCTGCCGAACTGGATCTCGCAATTGACCCGGTCGGCGCGGACATCCACGGGGAACGACGCCCGCAGCATTTTGCCCGATTCCCGCCAATCCGCCTCCGTCTCGAAGCGAACGATCCGTTCGCCCGCGCGGAGCACGATTTTCTGCGTCAGCGTCGACTCGCCGAAGCGGAATCGCTGCTCCACGACCGCCTCGGAGCCGTTCTCGTAAGCGGTGACCGACTCCCGCGTCATCCGGCCGGCGACGGCCTGACGGTAGTTGCGGTCGAAATCCCAGGCGTCCCCGCGGTCATGATAGACGGTCAGCAGGTTGGCCTGTTCGCCCGCCGCCACCGTCTCCCTCCCGGCCAGCTTGTCGTAGAGAGAGACAATACTGCCGTCGGAGCCGAGCTTCACGCGCAGCAGCTCGTTTTCCAGCCCGTTCTCGTCCGCGACTGGAGCTGCCGGGCTCGCCTCGCTTACCGACCGCTCCAGCGGCGCAACGCTCATCGGCGGCACCGTCACGAGAAACGCTTGGCCGTTCCAGCTCACCCACTCCCGCCGTTCCCACGGCAGCGAATTGGCGACGAACGCCTCGCCCGGCTCCAGGCCGGCATGGGCCGCCGCGGCTGCGTACGCCTCCTCGGTCAGCTCCAGCGTCCGCTCGTACAGCGCCGCGTAGCGTTCCAGCGATTCGTCGTACACTCTGCCGATCGAAGAGCCCGGCAAAATATCATGGAACTGATAGAGCAGCGTTTCCTTCCAGATCGTCTCCAGCTCAGCCTGCGGATAGACGGACGCCTCCGCTCCGAGAGAGAGGGCGAGCGAGGCGGCAAACTCGACTTCGCGCAGCGCCTTCTCCAGCTTGCGATTGTACCATTTGTTGCGGGCCTGCGACGTCAGCGTGCCCTGGTGCTTCTCCAAATACAGCTCGCCGCGCCACGTCTCGAACCGTTCCTGTTCCTGCTCCAGCTTGCGGAAGAAAGCGATGGACGGCTCCTGAACGACCGGCACGAGACCTTGCAGGTTGCGCAGCCGCTCCAGCCGCTCCAGATGCTCCTCGCCCGGCCCGCCGCCTCCGTCGCCGATGCCGTACAGCATCAGCGCATGGCCGGAGACGCCGCTGTCCAAGTACTCTCTCTCGATTTTCGCCAGCGACCGCGGCGCGGCCGGGCTGTTGTACGTATCCTCCGGCGGAAGATGCGTCAGCACCTTCGTGCCGTCGATGCCCTCCCACAGGAAGCTATGATGCGGATGGTCGTTGTAGACGCTCCAGCTCAGCTTCTGCGTCATCACGTAATCGACTCCGGCTTTCTTCAGGAGCTGCGGCAGGCTGGCGCTGTAGCCAAAAATATCGGGCACCCACAGCATCCGCACGTCCTCGCCGAATTCCTGCTTGAAAAACCGTTTCCCGTACAAAATTTGCCGAACGAGCGCCTCTCCGCCCGACACGTTGGAATCGGGCTCGACCCACATCGCGCCTTGAACCTCCCAGCGGCCTTCGGAGATTTTCTCCTTTATGCGCCCGTACAGCTTCGGATAATGCTCCTTCATCCATTGGTACAACTGCGGCTGGCTCGCCCCGAACACATAATCCGGATATTTCTCCATATTGCGGAGCACCGTCGAGAACGTCCTTGCTCCCTTGCGGATCGTCTCGCGGATCGGCCACAGCCAGGCGAGATCGATATGCGCGTGTCCGATGGCGCTGACCGTAACATCGGGGTCGCCGCCCTTCTTGTCCAGCTCGGTGCGCAGCAGCTCGCGCGCGGCCGCAACGGCGCCGTCGTCTGCGTTTTCCAGCACATACGAAGCCTCGTACAGCTTGTGCAGCAGCCGGTTCCGGCGGGCGCTGTTCTCCGGCAGCTGCTCGGCCAGCTCCAGCAGCACCTCGTAGTCGTAGAAGAGGCGGCGCGTCTCCTCATGGCAGATCGCGATGTCCGCTTCCTTCAGCGTGCCGCTGCGGTAAAGGCCGAACAGGTCGTTGCAGCCGGCGTCCGCCCACAGGTCGATCGCTTCCCCGCCCCGGGCGCAATCGGTTACGTCGACCACCCTTTTACCCGGCAGCCCGAGCGAAAAATCGAATTCCGAATTAACGTTGGTCAGTCCCTGAACCGGCGCGCCGTTCTCGTCGACAAGGCACAGCTCCCCGTTTACGTCGATCAGCAGCACGACTTTGCATCCGGCCGCGTCGGCGGGAACGGAGCCGGAAAATCGAAACCAGGCGCAGTCCCACAGCTCGCCCCACTTGTCTCCCGGTCGGAGAGCGATCGGCTCTCCGGACGTTCTCCGCTCGAAAGGAACCGGCTCCGGGGTCCGCCAAGCATTAACTTCAAGGGAGGCGATCTTCGTGTAGACGCGCTCCCGGATGACCTCCAACGTTTGCTTTGCCCGACCCATCATGATCGTCTTCGTCTCGTAGGGCATTTGTTTTTCTCCTTATGGCCAGAAGGCTTTTTCAACGAATATACCATTGCTATATGATATATTCAACATATCCTAATCATTTTATATCATTTATGTCATTTCGAGAGAAACCCCTATGGAATACAGCATTCAGAGTACAATGTCGCACCCTTATTTGATATAATAGCTATATGATTATATATCGGGGGAGAGCGGACACATGCCCAATGATCGGCTGCCGCTGTACAAGCAAATTCAGAACGAGTTCAAGCGGCGGATTGCCGCTGGAAAGCTGCGGGCGGGCGACCGGATTCCGACCGAGCTCGAGCTGATGGCAACGTTTAACGTCAGCCGAATTACGGTGGCGAACGCCATGTCGCAGTTGGCCAAGGAAGGCTGGATCTATCGCATTCCGGGAAAAGGAAGCTTCGTGGGGCAAGCGGCGGAAAACGCGGGGACGACGACCGAGAATGGGCGCCATTACGAGGAGACAAGCTCTCCCGGGGAGCCGTTCGCTTCCCCGGCGCCTGGAGCGGAGACCGCGGCGGGACCCGGCGGGCGCGTCTCAGAGCAATCGTCGGCTTCGGAGGCTTTCACGGGCTCCAGACGCGCCTCCGGACAGCCGCCCGCCGCGCTCGCGCCCGGACGCATCATCGGATTTATCGTTCCGACGGCAAACGACTTTTTCGCGCTGCGGCTGATCAGGGGCATGAACGGCCTGCTGGCCGACACGCCCTACTCTTTGCACATCGTGCTGACCAACGACTCCAAGGCCAAAGAAAAAGAGGCGATCGCCGACCTGCTCCGCATGGGCGCGGCGGGATTGATCATCTTTCCGGTAGATACCGTCTCCTACAACGAGGAAATTTTGGCGCTTAAGGTGAGCGGTTTTCCGTTTGTGCTGATCGATTGTTACCTGCCGGGCGTGGAAACCCATTTCGTCTGCTCCGACAGCCGGCAAGGCGCGGAGCTCGCCGTCGCCCATCTGTGGGACCTGGGCCACCGCGCCATCGCCGTATGCTCGGATTCGCCTCTGCAGACGATCACGGTGCAGGACCGCCTTGCGGGGTATATGGACGCCTTGAAGCGAAGAGGTGCTTTAATCGATCCGGCGCTTATTTTGTCCGAATTTACGATCAGCGCCAAGGAAGTGGAGGATGGCGGCCATATGCTGCACCGTTACGTCGGCAGCCGTCTGGCCACCGCGTACATTACGCTGAACTCCACGCTCGGCTCGCATATCGCCGCCATCGCCCGTCAGCTTAATCTGAACATACCCGGAGATCTGTCCATCGTCGCCTTCGACGATCCGTCGCCCGGGCTGGACCGTTCGGCGCGCTTCACCCATATCGCGCAATCCGAGGAAGAGATCGGTCGGCAGGCGACGCGCATCCTGCTCGATGCCCTGGAGGGAAAAAGCCGCCCCAACGATTACCGCAAAGTCGTGCTGGAGCCCCGTCTGATCCCGGGAACGACAAGCGGGCCGGCGGCCAGGTAACGCCGCCGCCGGCTTCGCATGCGCCTCGCTTCTTAGGACCCCGCGTTCGCGTAAAAGCCGTAAGCTCCCTCGTCATCCGTATCGCGCATCGTCACATCCGCGCCGAGCGAGCGGAATGAAGCGGCGATATTCTCGTAGCCGCGCTCGATGTGGCGGACGCCCGCGATCGAAGTCGTCCCCTCCGCCGTCAGCGCGGCAATCAGCAGGCAGATGCCGGCGCGGACGTCGGACGCGTGCACGAGCGTCCCGCGCAGCGGCGCGCCTCCTCTGATCCGCGCCACGCCGGACCGCACGTCGATGTTGGCCCCCATCCGGTTCAATTGCGGGACATGCTGGAACCGCTTCGGATAGATGCGGTCCGCGATCAGGCTGGTCCCGGGAACCCGCGTCAGAAGCGCGGTCAAAGGCTGCTGCAGGTCGGTCGGGAATCCGGGATACATCGCGGTTCTCACCCGCGTCGGTCTAAGCCTCCCGCTCGCGTACGCGGTCACGGAATAATCCGTCTCCTCCACGTCCATGCCGATTTCCCGCAGCTTCGCCAGGCAGGAGCCGAGGTGCTCGGGGATGACGTCGTTCACCCTGACGATGCCATTCGTCGCCCCGGCGGCGATCAGGAACGATCCCGCGATCAAGCGGTCGGGAATCGCCGTGTACGTGCAGCCGCGCAAATGACGGACGCCTTCGATCGTAATCGTGTCGCTGCCCGCCCCTCTGATCTTGGCGCCCATCTTGACGAGCAGCTGCGCGGTATCGACGACCTCCGGGTCTCTGGCCGCCTGGCGCAGCGTCGTTCTGCCCGCCGCCCTCGCCGCGGCGAGCATCGCATTGATCGTCGCCCCGGAAGAGATCGTATCGAAGTAAATATCCGCACCCCGCAATTGGGCGCATTCCACCTCGTAATAGTCGGTGTGAAAAACGAACTTGGCCCCCATCGCCATCAGCGCTTTGACGTGCTGGTCGATCGGACGGCTGACGAAATCATCCCCTCCCGGATAACCCATGCTCACTTTGCCGTACTTGGCCAGAAGCGCCCCTATAAAATAATAAGCGGTACGGAACGAGGAGGCCCGGAGCGGATCGACGATCGCCGAGCGAATGCCTCGCGGATCGAGCAGCGCCGTATTCTCCTCGTCGCGATAGATCACGAGGCCGATGTCCTCCCCGATCCGGGCGAAGACGTCGAGATCGGTGATTTTCGGAATTCCCTTTAAGGTGACGGGCTCGTCCGACAAGCAGGCGGCGGCCATCAGCGCCAGCGAACTGTTTTTGGACCCCGGTATGGAGATTGCGCCGCCGAACGTGCGAGCGGGCTTCACCACGATTTGTTTCATAACGTTCTCTCCTTGCTGTCAATGGAGGCCGGCCGGCTCGCTGTTGCAATTTGGCGGACCTTGCCCCATAATTTTTCGTTGTACGCGACACTATTATTTTTCGTCATTCATTTCGATCAGGAACGAGGTTAAGAGAATGAAGAAGCTTAACTCCTGTCTTGTCGTGATACGAGGCTTCCCCTACGATGAGGGCACGACGCTTCGGATCGCCCGGCCGAACGTGATTCTCGGCCGCAAGGATATCGAATGGGAGCCGGACATCGGCTTCGAGAACGCCTACGTCTCCAGAAAACAAGCCGCGATCCGCTACGACCAAGGCGGCTACACCGTTACCGATTTCGAGAGCAAGCACGGAACGGAAGTCAACGGCGTCAAGCTTGTGCCGTTCGCGCCTCACCCGCTCCATTCGTCCGACACGATCTCCTTCGCAAGAGGGATGGTCTGCCTGACCTTCTCCACGAGCCTGTGGGAAGAGACGATGGATTTCAGCCCGACGTCTCCGCTGGCCCCTTCCTCCGCCGGTTACGAGCTCGATCCGGTCAGACGGCTTCTTCATCTCCGCGATCTGAGCTATTCCTTCTCCGACAAGGAGTACCGATGCCTGGAGCTGCTGCTGGGCCGGGAACGGCAATTCGTTCCCAAGGAAGAGATTCTGCGGTATGTATGGCCGGAACGCTCGGAAGGAGAACCGCTGCCCGCAGCGGGACCGGAGGAGCTCAATTCGCTGCTGTACCGGATTCGCAAGAAGACGAACGCCGCCCTCTCGATCGAGAATATTCGCGGCAAAGGCTACATCCTGACGCTGTCCGACGTTGCCGCAAAATACGTATAGCGGATTCGGAGCGCCTTCAATGTTATCCTATTGAATCCCCCCGATCTCTTCAATAGACGAACAGTCACAGCAGCATGATAGAAGTATGACGAACCTGCGCGGCGGCGGGACGTCTCCCGTCAGTCCCGTTTCTCTCCCGAGCGGCTTCTAACCCGCCTCGTAAGGCTCGATATGAATGTGAATATGCGAGATTTTGTGGTCGGCCCTCATTCTCTCTTCGATCTTCTCCGTTATGGCGTGACTCTCTGATACGTTCAAGTATTTGCTGACGTTGATTGTGGCGTCGACGAGCACTTGATTGCCGTGAACCCGCGCCTTAACGTCTTTGACTCCCTTGACCCCAGGGCTGTCTCCGATCGTCTGCCGCAGCTTGTCGAGCTCCGTCTCGTCGAAGCCGTCGGTCAGGGCGTGAGTGGCGTCCCTGAAAATCTGCCAGGCCGTCCGGCAGATGATGACGGCGACGAGCAATGCCGTCAGCGGGTCCAGCCAGGCGATTCCGAACTGCGAGCCGACGATTCCGACGAACGCGCCCACGCTGACGAGCGCGTCCGACCGATTGTCCTGCGCCGCGGCCCTTAACGCTTGACTGTCGATCCGCTTGGCCAACCGCGCGTTGTACCGGTAAACGGCGAACATCGCCGCCGCGCACAGCAGCGCCGTCCAGCCCGCGATCACATCCGGCGATTCCAGATTCGGCTGCGAAAACTTGGCGATCGCCTGGATGAATACCTGTATGCCCACGCCCATCATAATGAACGAAGCGACCAGCGCAGCTACCGTCTCCGCCCGAAAATGGCCGTACCGGTGATTGCGATCCGGCGGCTTGCGCGATATTTTCAACCCAACGAGCACCGCGATCGAAGCAATAATATCCGTCGCGTTGTTAAATCCGTCCGCCAGCAGCGCTTCCGAACCGGAGGCTTGGCCGACCGCCAGCTTTAACGCCGATAGAGCGATGTAGGCGACAATGCTGATCCAGGCGCCCTTCTCCCCCTGCTTAATATCCCGATAAGCCTCCATGAGCGGCCCTCCTCATCTTCACGTTCTAAGCATACAGAACGAAACTCGTGTGGGTCTAGAGAAACAGTGTTGCGGCCGCCCTTAAGAGTAGAGAGGGAACAATTAAGCTTTCCGCAGCTAACTCTGTTGCCTCCGGGCAATTCGCTCCGGGCTTCGCCTAGACTTGCGCATCGCGGTTTGCCGAATCGTGACTTGCCGGATCGCAAAAAAACCTCCGCATTCTGCGGAGGTTTCGGGAATTTCCGGTTCTATTTAGTTGGCGAAGCGATAAGTCCAAAATCTCTCCGTACCGAACCGCTGCCGGATTTCTTCGTTGTCCAGCTCGTTCCTGCCCAGCAATTCGGCCGCCTGGAACTGCGAGCGATGAGCCTGAATGGAGGCCAGCTTGGCTTTCAGGAATTGTTTAACGTCATTAATGATATCCGGCTTGCCGATCGCTTCCTCGTGATTGTTGGCGAAGGCGATGCAGCGAACGACCGGTCTGTCCTTCTCGGGCAAAGCTTCGATCGTGCGAATGACCGCGGCGCCGGTCGCGTCATGGTCCGGATGCACGCTGTAGCCCGGGTAGAACGTGTATACCAGCTCGGGCTGGAGCTCGTCCAGCAGCGCCCGAATTTTCCCGTCCAGCCGCTGCTGATCCTCGAATTCGATCGTTTTATCGTGAAAGCCCATCATGCGCAAGTCCTGAATGCCGATAGCCTGGCACGACTGCTCCAGCTCTATCTTGCGGACGACAGGCAGCGTCACGCGGTTGGCGAACGGCGGAACGCCCATGTTCCGTCCCATCTCTCCCAAAGTCAAGCAGGCATACGACACCTGCGCCCCTTCGCCGATATGCTTGGCAAGGGTGCCCGACAGACCGAACGCTTCATCGTCCGGGTGCGGCAAAACGACCAATATGCGACTCATCTGTTGGTTCATCTCCATTCCGTTTTCCGTTTAGAAAGGTTCCCGGCCGAGCTGCAGTGCGACGACCAGCTTGCCCTGACTGTCGTGACCGGCCAGAATCAACCGTTCCCCTTCCGTCTCTTCGTAGTGGGTCAATCCTTCGGAGTATACCCAGCCCTGGGTCGTCTTCAAGCCAACGCGGTACGGGCCGTCTCCGGATATCGAGCCTTGGGCGTACCGGATGGACGCATTGGTGATAAAGGTGGCGGCCGGGTGCTTGGAGCTGTCGTAGTGCGCGGCGTAAGCCCCCGACGTCATCTCCAGATGAATGTAAAGCTCCTGATCCTTGAGACGGTCAATCCTCTCCTGCACGATCGATCTATCAATGAGTTGCATCTTTCTACCTCCGCTGAAGCGTCTTGGATGAACTCATTTTATCACACTTGCCGTTTCCTTCAACTATTCTAAAATCTCCCCGAGCGAAAAATCGACGAAATCAGCCATATCAGCATAAAAAAAGCGATGCCGAGACCGATCTCGATGACCGGAATGCGCCACAGCAGCGTCTTCGAATGGCTCAGAGCGGCGCCGACGATCAAGCCGAGCATAACGATGCTCAGCGACAGCAGCACGATGCTGAATGACAGCCGGTTGCCGATGCGGTCCATCTTGGCCATAATGGCTTCGATTTGCGGCGTCGCCACCTCGATGCGCAGCTTGCCCTGGCGCAGCAGACGCGACACATGCTTCAGATTGGACGGCAGCTCGTTCAGCAGCTCGATATAATCGGGAAGGTCCTCGGCCCATCCGCTCAACCATTGCCGCGGATTCAGCCGCTCCAGGAACAGTTTTTTGCCGAACGGCTCGGCGACGTCGAAAATGCTGAACGTCGGGTCGAGCGTCGTGACGACTCCCTCCATCGTCAGGAACGTTTTGCCGAGCAGCGTCAGCTCCTTCGGAATCGAGATGCGGTGGCGCAGCGCCACCGAAAACAAATCGTGCACCGCTTCTCCGAGCCTGAGCCGCTGGAACGGAACCTTGTAGTATTTGTCTCTGAGCTCCTCGATGTCGGCCAGCAGCCGGTCGCGGTCCGCCTCGTCGGGCACGACGCCCATGCGAGAGATGGCGCGCAGCACGCCTTTGGAGCTCTGGTTGCGCAGCGCGATGACGAACGAGGCGAAGCTGAGCTTTGTCTCCGGGGACAGCCGGCCCATCATGCCGAAGTCCAGCCAGGCGAGCGTGCCGTCCGGCAGCGCCAGCACATTGCCCGGATGCGGATCTCCGTGGAAAAAGCCTTCCATCAGCGCCTGCTGAAAAATCATCCGCGCATACCGCTCGGCCAGCGCCTTCCTGTCCAGACCGGCACGATCCAGCCTTGCCGTCTCGGACAGCTTGATGCCTTCGACGTAGTCCATCGTCAGCACCCGTCTCGAGCTGTATTCCCGGTAGACGGCCGGCACGCGTATCTTCTTCTCGCCCTTGCTTCGCAGCGCGAACTGCTCGGCGTTCCGCGCTTCCTTGTCGAAATCCAGCTCGGCCCGCAGCGCAAGCCCCAGCTCCTCCACGATGTCGGCGATCCGGTAGTTCCTCGCCCATTCCAGCCGACTCTCGGCCAATCGGGCCCAGTCCGCCAAAATGCCGAGATCGGTCTCGATCAGCCGCAAAATATTCGGCCGCTGCACTTTAACGGCCACGTCCGTGCCGTCCTTCAGACGGGCGTGGTACACTTGCCCGATCGACGCCGCCGCGATCGGCGTCTCGTACAGCCGCAGGAACAGGCGGTCGACGGAATCGCCAAGCTCCTGCTCGATAATCTCCGCAGCCTGCTCGTACGGGAAAGCCGACACCTGGTCCTGCAGCCGCTCCAGCGACGTTACGATATCGGCGGGCAGCAGATCCGGACGGGAGCTCGCCAACTGGCCGAGCTTGACGAAGGTCGGCCCCAGCTCCTCCAGCAGCATGCGAATGCGTTCTCCGAGACTTTTTCCTTTGACGCCTCTGCGCTCCTCGCCGCGAAAAAACAACAGCTTGTCGGTCAGCCCCATCTCATGGGCGACATACCCGAGCCCGTTGCGCACGAGCGCCGCGGCGATCGCCCGATAACGTCTCAGCCTTCGAATTCGTTGTCGCAGGTTCATCTGTCGCCCCTCCGACTTCCGTCAATTGCCGGCCAGCCGCTGCTCCAGCTCGCTCACCCGCGCCTTGAGACGTTCGATGTCCTCCTTCGTCGCCAAAGTGCCTTCTCCCAGCAGCGCATAGACGCGAGCGCGAACCATCTCCTCGACCCGCGATTTGGCTTCCTCTCCCTTGCGCACGAGCTCCTCGGTCAGCGAGCCCGACTCCGCCCGGCTCAGCTCCCCTTTTTTCACCAGCTCGTCGATCGTCCTCTCTACCTGCTCCTTGCCCGCAACGGCCAGCCCCAATCCAAGCGCTATCGCTTTCCCGATCGTATCCTTCATGCTCTCGGCTCCTTCGTTCATCTGCTTTTAATTAACAGCTTGCGACAAAAGAAGCATTTTCATCCTTGCCAACGCCAGATCCGCTCCTTTCCGCCAAAAGTGCAACCTCCCCCCGTCCCGTCAATTCCCGCTGCTCCATCAGCATTCCCCTCTATCGTTCCTGCCGCACATGTCCGCTAAACCATCCATCCCCAACCGTTGAGGCCCGCTGCTCCATCAGCATTCCCCTCTATCGATCCTGCCCCACATGTTCGCAAAACCATCCATCCCCAACCGTTGAGCACCGCGACACCTTCAGCCTTCTTTTCTCTCGATCCTGCCGCGCACGTCCGCGACAAAATCGTTCAGGTCGAATTGCCGCTGCCCCGCCTGACCGTACATGCGCGACTGCACCGTACCGACGGCCAGTTCGGCGTCCCCGACGACCGCGACATACGGAATCTTCATCAGTTGCGCCTCACGTATGCGAAAACCGAGCTTCTCATTCCGGCAATCCGTCTCCGCCCGTATCCCGGCTTCCTTCAGCTGACGGCACGCCTCCCCGGCATAATTCCTGTGACGATCCGCGACCGGGATCACCACCGCCTGCACGGGCGCCAGCCACGCCTGAAACGCGCCCGCATAATGCTCGATCAAAATCCCC
Source organism: Cohnella cellulosilytica (assembly GCF_042431195.1). NCBI lineage: Bacteria > Bacillati > Bacillota > Bacilli > Caryophanales > Paenibacillaceae > Cohnella > Cohnella cellulosilytica. Next base: position 26,749 of record NZ_JBHMDN010000008.1, on the reverse strand, counting down.
ATAAACCGGTCGATCGACCCGTACACCGCGCGATGAATCACGATCGGCGTCCGCTTCTCGTTTCCCTCGTCCACATAAAGCAGCCCGAACTTCTCCGGCATCTGAAAATCCAGCTGAACCGTCGCGCATTGATGGCTCCGATTCAGCGCGTCCTTGATATGGAAGTCGATTTTCGGACCGTAAAAAGCGCCGTCCCCGGGGTTGATGCGATAAGGAAGGCCGCTGCTTTCCAACACGCTGGCAAGCGCCCTTTCGGCCTCCGCCCACTGCTCGTCGTCGCCCATCGAATCGTCGGGACGCGTCGACAATTCCAGGCTGTATTCGAAGCCGAACATGGCGTACATCTCCTGGATCATCGCGATCGTCCGCCCGATCTCCTCCTCGATCTGATCCGGCCGAACGAAAATATGCGCATCGTCCTGGCAAAAAGTACGGACCCGGAACAAGCCGTTCAACGCCCCGCTGAATTCATGACGATGCACCTGTCCGAACTCGGCCAGCCGGATGGGCAAATCCCGGTACGAGCGCAGTCGGCTCTTGTAAATCAGCATATGTCCCGGGCAGTTCATCGGCTTGACGGCGAACTGCTGGCCATCCTGCTCGGAGAAATACATATTGTCCCGATAATGCTCCCAATGCCCCGACTGCTCCCACATTTGCCTGTTCATGATAAGCGGTGTGCGGACCTCTTCATAGCCGTATTTTCGTAAAAACCGTCTCGACAGGTTTTCCAGCTCCTGCCGCACGACCGCCCCCTTGGGCAAGTAGAACGGCATACCCGGAGCCTCCTCCGAGAAATAAATAAGCTGCAGCTGCTTGCCCAGCTTCCGGTGATCGCGCCGCTCCGCTTCCTCCTGCCAGGACAGGAAGTCCGTCAGCTCCTGTTCGCTCGCGAACGCCACTCCATGGACGCGCTGCAGCATCGGCTTGCCGCTGTCTCCCCTCCAGTACGCTCCCGCTACGCTTAACAGCTTGAATATCGGTTGTTCCTCCCCGATTTCGCTCACGCGGCCATCGCAGCCGTCCGCCTCTGCGCCCAAAGCGATGTCGACGAACTCGCCCCTCCGATCTATCGGCACCCGCTCCATTGCCGCTACTTCTCTCAGCCACTCCGCCTTCCAGCTTTCTCCCCTTGCTTCGAACAGGTCCGCGGCCTCCGCTCTCGAAAGCCATTCGAGCTCGGAGGGGATTTGCTCGGCCAACAGCTTCCGCATCTCTTCCTCGAGGCCGGCCAGATCCGATTCCGCAAATGCGCCGGGCACCTCGAAATCGTAATAAAATCCCTGCTCCGACAGCGCTCCGACGCCCAGCTTCGCTCCCGCAAACCTCCGCTGCACCGCCTGGGCCAACAGCAATGCCGCACCCGCTTTGACTTGCTCATGTTTGTCTTGTTTGGATTGACTCATCTTTTAACCTCTCCTTGTCTGTTTTCGTATGAACTAAAAAACGCCCCCGTCCGCAAAAGGGACGAGCGCGCTCGTGGTTCCACCCAAATTCAATCCGCCTCCGTGCTCCGGCACGACCGACGAATCCTTGGCGCCCTGTAACGGGAGCTCCCGTCGACTCATACTCCCGCCCCGCGCGTCCATCGCGCGTCGCGGTTTCCGAATCGCAGCTACAAGGGGGTAAACGCATGCCTCTCTCCGAAGGGGGTCTCAGCCCTCGCCCCCTCTCTCTGGCGGTTTCCGCATACGCTCGTGTCCTTGATCCAAGCCGTTATGATCATAAAAAAAGCGCCGTCCGCAAAAGGGACGAGCGCGCTCGTGGTTCCACCCAAATTCAATTTGCCCCCATGCTCCGGCACGGCCGACAAATTCTTGGCGCTCTGTAACGGGAGCTCCCGTCGACTCATACTCCCGCCCCGCGCGTCAATCGCGCATCGCGTTTTCCGAATCGCAGCTACAAGGGGGTAAACGCATGCCTCTCTCCGAAGGGGGTCTCAGCCCTCGCCCCCTCTCTCTGGACGGTGTCCGCACACGCTCATGTCCTTGATCGTCGCCTAACTTTGAAACTCATCATAGAGAATAAAAATCCCCCTGTCAAGCCTCTTCTCCTGAATTGGTCCCGTCCTCTTTTCCTGACCTGCTCCCGTCCTCTCCTCACCTCCTCTGTCCTCTTCTGTCCCCTCTTCTCCGCTCCTTTCCGCAGTTTCCGCACCTCGCTCCTTCCTTCCCAGCGCACCGATCGCCTCTCTATCTCACTTTCGTCTCGCCTGAGTCATCTGCCAACCCTTTCCGTCCGTCCCTCCTTCACCCGCCCACCAACTGGCCTTCTATCTCACTTTTGCCTTACCTGAGTCATCTGCCGACCCCCTATTTTTGCCGCGTTTTGCTGAACAAGCATCTATCTCAATTTCGCCTTACCTAAGTAAAATGCAGAAATAATCCTTCCCTTCCTCCGTCTCTTCCGCCCCCCTCTGCAGATTGCTCAGGTAACGCAATTTAGAGATACAAAACGAATTTTATCCTCCTAAAATATCCCATAAATCGAGAAAAAATTTCGTCTTTTCTTCGCTTCTTTTATTGAAAAGGGAACGTTTGTTTGGTACAATAAAATAAGAACAAACGTTCGAAATTGTGTTTGAAGGGGGAGTTTGGGATGATGTCCATTCGCAGGTTTATGACGTTGTTTCCGGACGAGCAGTCGTGCCGGGATTTCTTGTTCGGCATCCGCTGGCCGCGCGGCTTTATTTGCACCAAATGCGGCGAAATGAGATACAGCCTGATCAAAACGCGGAACGTGTTCGAATGCGCCAATTGCAAGACCCAGACGTCCCTTACCTCCAACACGCTGATGCACCGTACGTAATTGCCCCTTCGCTACTGGATGGTTGCGATCTATTGGGTCGCGTCCGGACATCGCTGCTCGGCTCGCAGGCTTGCCGGTACGCTTAAGCTTCAATACCGTACCGCAAGGTGGCTGCTTAACAAAATTAGAGCGGCGATGTACAGCAACGAGTCGGCTCCGCTGTTCGACTTCTGGAATCGCGAGAAACGAACAGCCCAGCAGCCGATCGTCAGGAAAGCGATGCAGATGATGTACAGAAGAGCCCGGTCCTTCGTCCGCAAGTATTACGGCCGCGTGGCGAAATGGAGGCGACCGTACTACTATTGCGAGTACCGATTCCGTTGCAGCAACGAGCACAACCCTGTCGAAGCGCTAGTGAAGCTGGCGACGAGTGCCTGTACGACGATCTACACGATGAACGAGTACGGAAGTCTCCGTTCCACCTCTCGGCGGAGGCTTGACGATGAAGCCGCTTAAAGCTTTCTGCTCATTCCGTAAAAGTTCGGATACATAAGCTCGAAGCCATGCGTCGTATACATTTTCATCCTATCCAGATCGGAAATAACGATGAGGCTCGCGTCTTTAACCGCGCTGCGGTCGACGTAATCTATTAACTCTTTCATAAGTTCATGAACGACAGAGTCGTCCCGGCAATCGGAGCGAACAATTACATCCACGATTTGGAAATGATAAACTCCGTCTCCGATGACCCTTCCCGTCCCGAGCAGCTTGTTCTGCTCGTCTCGCGCGCAGGCGACAAACAGCGAATGGCGAAACGCCGCTTCGGCAGATAGCGGATTTTGCGGGCCAAGACTCGCTTCCGCTCTTAATGCTGCATATTCCCCGGCTTCCGGAAAACCATGATTAATTAGCAACTCGATCCCTTCTTTCTAATGGTCTGTTTGATGATTCTGCTTGATGATTCCTCACACGTAACTTACTTTACTACATTCATGCAAGTGCTAAAGTTTTGTCCCGTTCTTCATGAATCCTTTCTATTCGCCGCTCAAACCTTGTTATGCTTCTTTAAGCTTTTACTTTTAGCTTTTAAGAGCCGGGGCGATTGCGAAGCTCGAAACCTTCTGCTATAGTGAAGCATCCAACCAAGTTTTTTTGTGAACCGATCGCCCGGCTTTGATGAGGTAGACGCCTAAGCTTTCGTCCGAAGGAGAGGGATGTTCGTTGAGGTACTATAAGCCGATTGAGATAGCGAGGCAGCTTCATATTAGCACGAGCGCGCTGCGGCATTATGAGTCCTGGGGCGTTGTTCCCGCTCCCGAGCGGGCGGACAATGGGTACCGGCTGTACACGGAAGTGCATCTGGCCTATTTCCGCTGCCTGCGTGCCATGTTTCCCGGCTTCGGGGTCAAAGCGACCTGCGACGTGCTGAAGATGATCCAGGACGGGCGGACCGACAAGGCTTTCTGGAAGATCAACAAGGAGCAGGCTCTTTTGCAGCAGGAGAAGCAGGCGGCCGATCAGACGCTCGAGCTGCTTCACCCTATTGAAGCCGCGCAGATGACGAATCCGAAAGCCAAGAAACGGATGACGATCGGAGAGGTCGCCCGCTTGGCCGGTGTGGCCGCTTCCGCGATCCGCCACTGGGAGAAGGAGGGGCTGCTTGTGCCGGAACGGGACCCGGAGAACGGATATCGCGTGTTCACGCCTCAACACTTGCGCAAAATATTGCTCATTCGCACGCTGCGGAGCACGATCTATTTTCTGAAAAGCATGAAGGAAATCGTACACGCGCTGGATCATCACAGCCTGGAGCACGCCAAAAAGGTCACGGAGGAAGCCATTCGCAGCATCGACGACCGCAACCGCAACCAGTTGCTAGGCATTCATCGGTTGATCGAGCTTTGCGGGGTGCTGGAGCTCGTGTGAACGAGAAGAAAGCCATCCCGCCGAGTTAATCGGGGAGATGACTTTCCATGGGGTTTACGGTGTATTTTGTTTGCCGGAGGGAGCGGCGATTTGTTGGCCGCGCGCCCGAGCGAATACAGCGAGAATCGGAACGAGCAGCGCGGCGGAAGCCAGCAGCGACGCCCTCACGGACAGCCGGCTGCCAATCCAGCCGACGAAGGGCCCGCCGCCCGTTTGACCCAGCGCATCCGATTGGCTCAGCATAGACAGTACGGTGGCCCGCGAACGGCTCTCGATGTTCATGTTAAGCCATGTGTCATAGAGAGGACCGGTTAGCGCCGTTACGACCTCTATCAGCAGCACGGCGGCCAGCGCATACGCGAAGTCCGGCGATAAGGCCAGCCCCGCTATGCCCAACACTCGAGCAGCAGTCAGGACGACCAGGCTTCGGCGGACGAATTTCTCGCCGGCAATGTTCATGCGCTTTTCCGCCGCCCAGACCGCCGCCAGGCTCAGCAGCGTCGACGCCAGCGCGATCAAGCCGAACCATGTCGCCATGTTGAACCGAATTGCGGCCGGAAAGCCGATATCTCCGATTACGAAAGCTTGCCAAAGTCGGTCGTAGCCTTCCGAAGCCGCCCCGCTGAACAGAGTTACGATCAAAATCATCAGCAATATCCGGTTGCCTCTGACGGTTCGCGCTCCCATCACCCATGTCGTCTTCATACTGCGCCAATGGGAGGAACCACCCTCGGGTTTCTCCGGCCTGGTAAAGTTCGTTTCCTTCATCTGGACGATCAGAAACGCGCCCAACGCCAAGTACATCAAGCCCCCGGCAATATAAGGCAGGTTGTAACCGACCGTGGAAATGGCTACACTGAGTCCGATGCCAAGAAGCGTTCCGATCAAGCCGATCCTCTTCGCCTTCAGGAATACGCCGCCCGCGCGGTCCTCTCCCACCTCGTCGACCATCCAGGCGGAATCGGCGCCGCTGACAAACGTGAATCCGATGCCGAAGACGACCTGCGCAATCAGCAGCCAGACGAACGCGGACATGGCTGTGCCACCGTCCCCCAGCCACATTGCGCTTCCTTCCAGTACGAATCCGGCTCCGAGCACGAACATGCCGACAATGACGGATGCTCTTCGGCTATACGTGTCCGCCATAACTCCCGTGACACCCTCGAAGAGCAATACCGTAACCTCCAGCACCACTCCTACCATCAGAAGCTGTAGAGGATTAAAACCAAGCGCAACAACCTGATAGATAGCATAGGTCGTAAACATCGTCGCATTAGCCAACGACGTCATAAACCCCATAATCATATAAATTCGCGATGCATCCAGTTTCTTCAAAACGTCGAATCCGCCTCTCTATATACGGCAGATCAACGCGTTCATCCTACCCGTGCCGACAATCGTCAAACGCGATTAGATCGCGCGTTGCCTACCGCTTGCTGTCTCTTTCCTGAAGGTTGGCTGCCGTCCTAGCGGATTGTTGAGTTCTTTGCATATTTTTACACCTCCGAATGAATTGAGCTTATTATACATGATAGTCCCCTAATCGCCTACCTCTAATGACTCTCCCGGATCTCCACCTTGCGAATGCGGTGCTTGTCCCGTTCCCGGACGATGAAATGCAGCTCTCCGAAGCTCCATTCCCCGCCTTCGGCCAACTCCGGCTGCCTGGCGTACAGCCAGCCTCCGATCGTGTCGATGCCGTCCTGTTCGAGCGAGGAGCCGAGCAGCAAATTGATTTCGTCGATCGGCGTTAATCCGTCGACCAAATAATGGCCCGCTCCCAGTTGCTCGATCGGCTTTTTCTCGTCGTTGTCGAATTCGTCGCGGATTTCTCCTACGATTTCCTCGAGAATGTCTTCGATGGTCACCAGACCGGAAGTGCCTCCGTACTCGTCGAGCAAAATCGCCAGATGCACGCGTTCTTCCTGCATTCTGACCAGCAGCAATTTAACCGGCATCGCCTCCGGAACGGTCATGACCGGATGGATATGCTTGCGGAAATCGAATTCCGGATCGTTATCGTATTTCAGGAACAAATGTTTCGTATTGATGAATCCGATAATATCATCCTTGTTTTCCTTCGCGACCGGGAAACGCGTATACTGCTCTTTCCTCACGACCGCTACCAGCTCTTCAAGCGACATGTTCTCGTACAAGCAGACCATATCGGTGCGGGGCACCATAATTTCCTTGGCCATCATTTCGTCGAATTGAAAAATCCGGTTTACGTAACCGAATTCGGTATTGTTGATTTTTCCGCTCTCGTAGCTTTCCGACAAAATGATGCGGATCTCCTCTTCCGAGTGCGCTTCCTCATGCTCGCTGGCCGGCTTCATCCCGAACACCCGCACAAGCGCGTTGGCCGAGCCGTTCAAGACCCAAATAAACGGATACATGACTTTATGGAAAATAATGATCAGCGGAGCGGTAAACACCGAGATCGCTTCGGCTTTGTGAATCGCCATCGTCTTCGGAGCCAGCTCGCCGAGCACAACGTGCAAAAACGTAATCGATACGAAGGCGATGCCGAAGGATAAAATGTGGCCGGCGCTCTCTCCGATTCCCAATTGCCCGAACACCGGATACAGCATCTTCTCGACCGTCGGCTCGCCGAGCCAGCCGAGGCCCAGAGCGGTAATCGTAATGCCGAGCTGACAGGCGGACAAGTAGCCGTCCAGGTTGCTCGTCACCTTTTGAACTGCCAGCGCGTTTTTTCTGCCCTCCATCACCATCTGGTCGACGCGGCTGGAGCGCAGCTTGATGACGGCGAATTCGGTCGCCACGAAAAAGGCGGTTAAAACGATAAGAACGACGACGAGAACTAAATTAAGAATCAACTGAGTCTTCCTCTCCTGCTTAATATGATATTACATACGGATTCCGGGCCCGAATGTAACAATTATTTGGGCATTAACGGATAGGAAGACCGAATTTTCGCTATCCATGCGCGCCGTCGGCATGAACGGTGTGCGATTCGAATACGTTGGCTTCGCGATAATTCACGTCCGAGCGCAGGCTTCCCGCGAGCTGGCGGTCGATGTCCCCTTGCTCGAACATCGCCTGAATCTCGTTTCTCTCCGATTGAATCGCCTTTAGCTCCAATTCCCTGCGCAGCTCGCTCTTCTCGGTCTTGCCCGCGTCTTTGTACCAATCGTTCTGTAGCAGCAGCTCGATCTCGCGATAATCGGCCAGCACGGACCGGACGATCTCCCGATTGTTTTCCCCCGCCGCTTCCATCTCTTTCAGACGCTCGATCGCTCTGCGAACGCAGATGAGCTTGACCTGCTTCATCGACTCCCAGTTCGGATGGTCCGGCGACATGCGGGTTGCTCCCTTCTTGCCGCGGAACAAACGTTTCATCGCGAGCCAAAACAGCAGCACCGCCCGCTTCGGAAAAGCCTTATTGGACAAAATCAGTTCCATCTGTCCAAGCGAGGTCAACAAACGGCTTTCCATAGCCGCCGTAATCTTGCCTTCGCGCTGCAAGGACAAGACGGCCTCCCGCTCGGTTTTCATCGCTTCCAGTCGAATGCCGATGGCCGCTCTCCATTCCTTCCGATAGTCCACGCGGCCTTCCATCCTCATCTGCTGAAGCCGCCTGTTATACTCCGATATGACCTCTACCGCTTCGCGTTTGTTTTCTTCGGTCATTTCTTCGCGGATCGTGCTCAGGCCGGCTTCCAGCACGCGCATTCTCGCCTCGCGTTCGTTCAGGCCCCGCGTCTCCGGCGTTTGGCTTTCGGCCTTCTTCGTTCCTCGCGTCAGCAAGGGCAGGAAGATGCTCGCGGAGACGAGCGTCAGCAGGATAACGCCTGCGCAGATGTAGAGCATCAGACTACGTCCCGGGAACACCCTGCCGTCGATGAAGACGGTCGGAATCGAGAAAGCGGCCGCGAGCGTCAGCGCGCCGCGCACCCCGGAGAGCGTCATGAGCAGCGCCGAGCGGGCTTTCCGGTTGCTCAGCCATACCCAGGCGAATCGGATTAACAGCAGCAGCGCCGTAATGATGAAAATATAGCCGATCGCCTGCGCGTTGTTATACGCCGGATCGTCCCATACGGCGGCGATCACTTCGGGAATTTCCAGCCCGAGCAAAATAAACACAAGTCCGTTCAGTACGTATAAAATAACCGACCAGGTGCTGTCCGAAACGACCCGCAGACGGGAAGAGGAGGATTCCAGCCGCTCCCTTTCGATCGAATGCACGATTCCTCCGGCCACGACGGCCAAAATTCCGGACACATGAATTTCTTCCGCCGCCAGAAAAATCACGAAAGGCGTCACGATGATGATCAGCATGTGCAGCGTAACGTCCTCGATGCCCAGCCGCCGCAAGAACAAGCGCAGCCAGATGAGCGCAAAACCCAAAACCGCGCCGACGAGCAGCCCGCCGACGGCAATGGTGATGAAGCTGCCGACGGCTTTCGGCAGCGAGAACTCGCCGCTCAGCGCCGCGGCGATCGCGAAGTTGAAGGCGACGAGCCCCGAAGCGTCGTTCATGAGCGCCTCGCCCTCCAGCAGCCGCATCATGCGGCCGGGCAGCTTGACGCGGCTCGATAGAGAGCCGACCGCCACGGCGTCCGTCGGGGACAGAATGGCCGCGAGCGCGAAGGCGGCGGCCAGCGGAATGGCGGGAATGAGCCAATGGATCACCGGACCCGCGATCAGCACGGTGGCGAGCACAAGTCCGAGCGCCATCAGCAATATGTATTTTCGCAGGCGCCACAGCTCGTCCCGCGGGATGATTTTACCGTCGTTGAACAGCAAAGGAGCGATGAACAGAACGAGAAACAGCTCCGGATTGAGGGGCACATGGTGCAATCCCGGCATATAAGCCGCCGCGACGCCCAGCGCAATCTGTATAATCGGTACGGGGACGAACGGAATAAATCGATGAAGGACATTGGATAGACCGATGAGCATGAGCAGCATCAGCACCATAATCAGCAATTCCATAGGCATACGCTCCTTACGGATGTCCCGAAGGCCGGGACGTCCTCTATGATTCAAAGATAGCATACCCTATTTAACCTGCTTGTTGTATAAATTATTTGTCGATTTGCAAGAGCTTGTACAGCTGCTCCGCTTCGGTCAATTCTCCTATGCCCGCGCGGCTGAGGCGGCCTTCCGCATCGATTGCGAACGTGGCGGGAAGCGCGGAGACGCGATAACGTTCGGCCGCTCGGCCGGTCGCGTCGATCAGCACCGGGAACGAGATGTCGTGCGCCTTCAAAAACTCGTTTACCGTGCCCTTGGTGTCTCCGACATTGACCGAGATCAACCGAAAGCGGTCCGAGGCCTCGCGATACGTTCGATCGATCAGAGGCATCTCCTTGACGCAGGGCTGGCACCAGGAAGCCCAGAAGTTAACGAGGACAGGCTGTCCCCGATAATCTAGCAGATCGACTTTCGCGCCGGACGTGTCGATCCCTTCGATCGCGGGAGCTTCTTTTCCGACGGCGATCCCTCCCCTGCCATCGGATTCGCTACGGAAAGACGTCCAGGCGACCGCGCATAAAACAAGTATCGCCAGCAGGCCGATTATGCCGGTCAATCCTCTCCGGTACGAACGCCCCCGCATCATTCGAGCGCCGCCTTGAAAGCCGCGTGAAGCGGATGCTCGCCGTGAATCGTCCGATACGATTCCACATCGCCTTCCGCGCATTTGCGGCCCTCGATCAGGAAAACCACCCGATCCGCAATATCCTCGGCCACCTGCAGCTGGTGCGTGCTGAAGACGACCGCGTGCCCTTTTTGCTTCAGCCCGTCCAATAATCTCACGAACTCGTCCATCCAATAAGGGTCCAGGCCGTTGGTCGGCTCATCCATCAGCAGCAGCGGCGGCTCGGCCAGAATCGCCTGAGCGAACAGCAAGCGCTGCCTCATCCCTTTGGAGAAGGTTTGAACCCTGCCGCTGCGCTTGTGCTCCAGACCGACCGTCTCCAGCACTTCCTGCACCCGCAATTTGCCGATCCCCCGCAGCGCCGCCCAGAAGTTCAGCGCTTCTCCCGCCGTCAGTCCCGGGCTGAACGAATAATCGTCCGGCATATAGCCGAGCTGCTTGGCATACTCCGCCCGGTTGCTTGCCCATTCCCATCCGTTCAGCCGAACGCTTCCGCCGCTCGGCCGCAGAATGCCGGCGAGCATTCGCAGAATCGTGCTCTTGCCCGCGCCGTTGCCGCCGCACAGGGCGAGCACCTGCCCCCTGTCCAGCCTGACGTCGATCGGTTCGACCAGAACCTGCTTCTTGATCGCCTTGGTCATTCCCTCGGCGACAAGCAAAGATTCAGCCATGCGAGCGCCTCCTTTCCCATATCCAGCAGACGAGCGCTCCGGACAAGCCGACCAGCGCCGCGCATCCTCCCAGGAAACCGAGCGTTCCGCCCGTCCCTTGCACCCATTGAACCCAGTCGTAATATTCCGGTCCCAGCACTGCCCCTCCCCCGAGCTTGATCACGACGAACAAACGGACCAGCTCGGCCGGATTAACGAACGTAAAAAACACGAGAACAGGCTTGATCCAGACATAGGGCAGGTTGCCGAGCAGCGCGATCAGAATCGTCGACCAGCCGATGACGAGGAAGAACCACAGCGCGACGCTGATCGTCATCGCCTGCCACCGATTGCGGGACAACGAGCCGACAATCATCGCGATCGCCAGAAACAAAAGGACGAGCCCGGCGGAGAAGGCGAGAAACAACAGATAGGTTTTTAGCGCAAAGCCGGCTCCGAAGGCCCAACCGGCAACGCCCATCAGTCCGTAGCCAAAAGCGACAATCGCAAGCAGCGTGACCGACAGCCCCGCGTATTTGCCGACGATGTAGGAAACCGTGCCGAGCGGATAGGTCGACAGCAGCTGCCAGCTGCCCTCCTCCTTCTCCGAAGTTAACGAGAACGAACCGAGAAGCAAAGTCATCAGAGGCAGCAAATAAAGAATCAGACTGATCATCGACCCCGTCGTTCCCGAGTAGCCCTGCACAACGCCTCGGGCGTTCATCAGCAGGAGACTCAGGCTGAATATCGAGAACAATACCATAAAGGAATAGGACCAGGGATTCCGAAACCCGATACGTATCTCCCTTAGCGCAACCTGCAGCATGTTAGCCATCGCTTATGTCTCCGTATGTCCTTGCGCCCCGTGACCGTTTTCCATGCCGCCCTCGGCGTCGGGGCTGTGCCCCATGCCATCCCCGGCATTCTGGCCATGCTCCATGCCGCCTTCCGCGCTGTGGTTATGCTCCATGCCGCCCATGTTCATGCCGTCCGTATTTTGCGTCCAGGTATGCTTGGCCAGATCGTCCGCGCTCATCAGCTGTCCGACGCCTTGCTCGGCGATAAACGCCTCAGCCGATTTCTTGTCCTTGAAGCTGACGATCCCATAAGCCATCGGCGTGCGGATGGAAGCGTCGTAAACGTAGGTGGCGGCGGAAAATTCAATCCATTCCTTGTCGTTGTAATCTCTGACGAAATCCATGCCGATATTATCCGTGCCGTTTTGCGTTTTCCATTCGTTCATGCAGCCAATGTCGTCGAACTTGTAGTTTTTGCCGTCCTTGGTCGTGAGCTGCGTGGCGTAGGCGTCGTCTTTGATCTGCATTTTGCAGATCGCGCATACGTCGACTTCCTCGTTGATCGGAACCGCCTCGTATTTCTTCTCCCCGCAGCCGGCAACAACCGCCAAAACCAACGCCACAACGCCAACTATCATCCACTTTTTCATGATTTTCTTACCCCCAAATAAATTGTAGATACAGCAGCCAACGTCAAAACGAATCCGATCCATCCGACCTCCGGATCCCGATCGGCCGCAAGACGCGAGGCTCCGCCGGCGCCCGCCCCCTCGGGCGGCTCCATCAGCGGTGCAATATCCTCGGACCATTCCGACTTGTCGCTTGTAAACAAACCGCTAAGAAACGTCATGCCCGGCGACTGGAAAAACAGCTGAAAAGCCGGAGCGCGGTCAACCGCCCTTTCGAAAAACGGATTGATGGCGTACGCCAGATCGCCGATCCCGTCTCCGTCGGCATCCAGCGACTGCGCGGCATCCCAGTAGTTGTTCTCCATCCGGTTGCCGGCGCTGTCCGTCGCTTGCGCTTCGATCACATTGGACAGAAACACGTTGCTCGCGAACGAATTATCGGAAGATTCCAAAAATTGAATTCCGACAAAGTTTCTAAGCACCTCGTTGTTTGCCAAACGATTATTCGAGGACAGCTCCATATAGATGCCAACCCGATTGCCTTCGAACGTGTTCCGTTCGATCAGCGAGGTCTGAACGTCGAAGAGAAGCAGCCCCTGGGAGTGGACGTTCTCGCTTTGCTTGCGGAACGAATTGTCCGTCACGACGGCGTCTCTGACCCCCATGACCATGGCCCCGGTAACGTTGTACTCCCCTTCGTTCCTTCGCACGATCGTTCCGTCCGTATACATGCAGTGAATTCCGTATCTCGAACGATAGATTCGATTCTCTTCGACGATGGCGCGATGGCTTTTCTCCAGGTAGATGCCGTCCTTCATGTCGAACACTTCGTTATGCTCGATTCGCGCCTCATGCGACTCATAAAGATCGATGCCGTTGCCTGTTCGCGCAGTGGCGCCTCTGACGGCGGCCGCTTCCGCCGAGTGCACGACGTTGCCGGAGATAACCGCCCTGTCCGCGCCGCGCAGAGAAATTCCGAACCCCGAGGATTCGATGACCGAGTCCCGGATGACGACATCGTCGGCCTCGACCGCCACCGCCGCCAGCTTGTCCGAATCCGCACCGACCACGCGAATGCCTCGAAGCTCCGATCGGGGAGCGCGCACGGTCAGCGCAGCCGCTCCATCCAGTCCGTACAGGGTTGCGCCCGACTCTGCGCGGATCGTGAGCGTTTTGTCGACGACCGCGGGTCCGGCGTAATCTCCCGCGGCGAGCACGAGCTCGCTTCCGGGCTCCGCTTGATCGAGAATCGGTTGAAGCGGCACCGCTTGAACCGCCGGTTCCGCCGCGGCAGCCGGCCCGGGCCAGCCGATTCCGGCCAACAGAAGAGCAGCCAGAGCTGCGCCGCCAGCGATGCCGCCTCTCCGACTTTCGCCCTTCCTGTTCATGGCGTCACTTCCACCGATTTTTTCTTCGTGATGTGAAGCTCGCCGTTATAGATATGAATGTACACATCGTAGGTCGCGCCTTCCGCGAAGCTGAAGTTCGCCGAGTAGGTGGCGCCCTCCCTGTCGACCTCTTCCAGCAGCTCGGGCAGACCGCTGTGGTCCGCTTTGCGGATTTCGTACTGCACGATCGTATTTTTCTCGTCCACAAGCCCTGTTACCGTCGTGATCAGCTTGACGTCCGTTCCCGCCTTCGCTGCCGCCGGGTCCGTCGTCAATTCCACCTTTACCGCTCTCGGATCTTGATCCCCGGGCTTGGAGGACGCGCATCCCGAGAGGCACCAGACGGCCAGGACAATCAGCGTCAGCCACCCCGTCGTTCTCATTTTCATCCGGATCGCCCCTATCTGTTCAAGTGCTTCCACCTTATTCTAACTTGAGATCCGACCCTTGACATAACCCGTTAGGGCTACATCCGATGACATAATTGTGACAATTGCGAACGCGCTCGAATCAGGAATGAACCAAATGTCCGGCGGATATACATGAACAACGGAAATCGCGGCGAAAGAAGGGGTAAGATGTCCAAAAAAGCGGTTGTGTTGGCCTGCGTCGTCGGCTTGTCGCTCGCGGGTGGAGGTTGCGGTCCGTTAAACGGAAAATACTCGGGGGGAGCGGCGGCGGAAACTTCGGCGAGCAGCTCGGCGCTGCGGCTGGACGTTCGTTCCGAACGAGGAGGGATGGCGGTAATGGAGGAAAATATCATTCGGCTCGCGCTGCGGGACGAAGCGGGAAATCCGGTCGAACAGGCGCGCATCGAGGCCTACCTGGTCATGCCGGGCATGTTCTGCGGACGAATTCCGGCGGAGGCGCGAGCCGTCGGGCCGGGACAATACGAGCTGCTGGCGATTCCCGTCATGGCGGGCAAATGGGAGGCGGAAATTTCCGTCGCGTCGGACGGAGATTCGCTGCGGGCCGCTCATCCTTTTAAAGCCATGTAGTTAATGTCATTAAACATCTGTCCTCACCAAAGCCAGGGATGCACGCTCGGAATCCAGCCGTTGGCCGCCATTCCTTTCAGAATAGCCAGAATCCCCATCGTGTACGCAAGCGCCGTGCCGGCTGCGCGCATTATTTTTTTGCGGCCCTTGCCCAGTCTGCCGGAGAAAAGCGCAAGCAGCGCGAAGACCGGAACGGTGGCCAGCCCGAAGGCAAGCAGCAGCGCCGCCCCCTCCGCCCACGAGCCGGAAGCGGCAGCGTTCATCTGCATTGCATAGGTCAATCCGCACGGAAGGAAGCCGAGCAAGACGCCCGAGGAGTAAGTGCCCATCCATGCCCCTTCCCGCTTGTTCTCCGTCAGCCTTCGATCCGCCTTCCTCCCGAAAGGGAAAAACCGGTGAGGGTAAGGAAGCGTGAAGCGCCAGTACGTCCAGGCGATAATCAGCGCTCCGCCGGCAATGCTGGCCAAGCTTTGCAGGCCGACGAACGTGCCGGCCGCGTTCAGGAACGAGCCGACTATTCCCATGAAGGCTCCCGTAGCGGTGTAAGTCGTCAGTCGGCCGGCATGATACGCCGCCGCGGCTTTAATCGGCCGCTTCCCAGCGTTCAGCACAATCGAGGAGGTGATGCCGCCGCACATGATCAGACAGTGCGGAGCGCCGGCCAGCCCCGCCGCCGCAGCAAGAAGCAGGCTCTGCGCAAGCATCATTCGCGCCCTCCGAACACCGCGGCCCTCCGGAGCCGCAGCGCGTTGCCGACGACGAGCAGCGAGCTTGCCGCCATCCCCATGCAGGCGACCCGGGGGTCCAAATATCCGAATGCCGCCAGAGGGACGGCAGCCGTATTGTAGGCAATCGCGAAACCGATATTCTGCTTGATGTTCCGCAGCGCCGATCTGCTGATGGAGATCGCGTCCGCCAGACCGGACAGGCGGTCTCGCGTCAGCACCACGTCGCCGGTCTGCATGGCGGCTCCGGCTCCGCCCCCCATCGCGACGCCGACGTCGGCCGTCGCAAGAGCGGCCGCGTCGTTGTTGCCGTCCCCGACGAAGGCGACAACCTGCCCGGCGCGCCGCGCTTCCTCGACGATCGCCGCCTTGCGATCCGGCGCGCAGGCCGCCTGGACGTCGCCGATGCCCGCTTGCCGGGCAATCGCCTGCGCGGGCTCCGGCTGGTCGCCGGTCACCATGCCGATCGAGGCCGCGCGCTCCAGCAGCCTTACGACCTCCGGAGCCTCGCTTCTCAGCGAATCGGAGAAGGCGAGCTCGCCCGCGAAGCGTCCGTCAATCGTCATGCACAGCACCGTCACGCCGGGGCGGACGGCCGCGGTTCCCGGCGCTCGCGCCTGCTCCGAAGCGCCCTCGCCCCGCAGCACCCAGCCGGGATGGCCGATCCGCACAAGCTTGCCTTCGACCCGCCCCTCCATCCCTCCTCCCGGCACCTCGAGGACGTCCGCGGACTCGGGCGCAAGCACGCGCAGACGCTCCGCCTCCCGGACGATGGCCTGGGCGAGCGGGTGCGCGGAATGCCGTTCGACAGCGGCGGCCATCTTCAACAGATAAGCGTGCGGACGCCCGGCGGCGCGCGCCTCGATCAGGCGCGGCTTGCCCTCGGTCAGCGTTCCGGTTTTGTCGAACAAAATCCGGTCGGCCTTCGCCAGCGTCTCCATCGCGCTTCCGTGCTTAAACAGAATCCCCCGCTTGGCGGCGAGCGCCGTGGCGATCAGAATCGATACCGGCGCCGCCAGGCCGAGCGCGCAGGGACAAGCGATCAGCAGCACGGCGAGCGCGTAGCGCATCGCCTCTTCCGATGCCGCCGCGCCCGCCGCCAACGCCCAGCCCGCATACGTCGCCGCGGCGCACAGCGCCATTGCCGGCACGAACACCGCGGCCGCCCTGTCCGCCCTGCGCGCGATCGTCGGCTTCAGGCTTTGCGCCTCTTCGACCATCGCGATCATCCGCGAGAGCCGCGTCTCTCCGGCGTCGCATTCGGCGCGAATCCGCAGCGAACCGTTCAGACATCGGGTTCCGCTGTACGCGTAATCGCCCGTCCGCCTCAGCGAGGGCGCGCTTTCCCCCGTCAGCAGCGACTCGTCGATCTCGGCGGCGCCCGAGACGATGCGGCCGTCCGCGGAGATCCACTCCCCGGCCAGCACGACGACCTGTTCGCCGCGCCGCAGCTCGCCGGCCGGAATCCAATCTTCTCCCTGCTTTCTCGCTACCCGAACGAAACGGATTTGCAGGCCGTACAGCTCGTTCAGATCCTTTAGCGCCCGGCCTTTGGCTTTGGCCTCGAGCAGCTTGCCCAGCAGCACAACCGTCAAGATCATCGCGATCGTATCGAAATAAAGCTGATCGTGCGGGATCGCCCCCTGCGAACGCATCAGCTTGTAATGGCTGTAGAAATAAGCGACGGAAGTGCTGAGAACGACCAGCGCGTCCATGTTCGCGCTCCGCTGCTTGAGCGCCTGGTAGGCGCCTCTGTAGAAGGAGTAGCCGACGTAAAATTGCAGCACCGTCGCCAGCCCAAGCTGCAAATAAGGGTGGAAAAAAAGATCGGGAACCCATAAGGACGAAGACAAAAGCGGAAGATGGGCGAGCATCGCCCAAAAAAGCGGGATCGAGACGGCGACGGCGACCAGCAGCTTGTTGCGGAGGAGACGGACTTCGGACTCGTGCGCCTTCTGCGGAGAATCGACCTGCTCGGCGGCTCCGTACCCGAGCTGCTCGATTTTGCGCCGGATGTCCGCTTCGCCGGTCACCCGGGGATCGTATTGCACGAACGCTTGCGCCGTCGCCATATTGACGCTCGCGCCGCCGACGCCGCTCATGCGGCCGAGTCCTTTCTCGATACGGGCCGAGCATGCGGCGCACGTCATTCCCGTCACTTGCAAACGCAGCGTATCCATGCGGCATCCCATCCTGTTCGAAGATTCGGCGGCTTCGCCTGTCCTTCTCTACCCTATGAGGATGCTTGGCGATTCAGAATAAGGGGATGTCCCCGCCCCGCGGCTCCCCGGAGACCGCGTCGGCCCCGATCAGCCGCTTCAGCTTGTTTTCGGTCGTCGATTCCGGCACCGGCGTGTAGATGCTGCATCGCAGATCCACGCTGCCCTGAACCTGCAGCGACGTCAGATGGAACAGCATCTTGCCGACCTTGGCGTGCCGGAACTCGATCAGCACCTCCGGGGCCGACTGCACCTCGCTCTCCTCCCACAGAGCCTCGAACTCCGGATGGGCCGCCTTCATTTCGCCGAGAAAGCGGTCGTACCACCGATCCTCGACGTATTGTCCGTAATAGGCGCGGAAGATGGCCAGGAAACCCTTCGTGAAATGCTCCCAGTTGACGGCCAATCTGCGCAGCTCCTTCCTGGCGAACAGCAGCCGGATCATATTCCGCTCCTCGGCCGGCACCTGCTCGAAGTCGAGAAAGACGTGAGCCGCCGCTTCGTTCCACCCGACGATCGCGTGACGCCGGTCCGTAATGATCGTCGGACAATAAGTCAGCTCGCGCAAAATCCGTCTGAGCGACGGGCTGATCTCGGGCAGCTCCTCCTTGAGGACCGTTCCAGGACTCGACTCCATCGCCAGGGAATGCAAATACTTGCGCTCGTCCACGCTTAGCTGCAGCGCCGAAGCGATGCACTCCAGCACGGAAGCCGATACGCGAATGTCCCGTCCCTGCTCGAACCACGTATACCAGGTCAGGCTGACCCCGGCGAGCTGGGCGACCTCCTCCCTGCGCAGACCCGGCGTCCTCCTGCGGCTTCCCGTTCCGAAGCCCGCCGATTCCGGCGATATTTTCGCCCGTTTGGCTTTAAGAAAAGCTGACAGAGCCGACAGCCTCGCTTCATGATTCATCGCTTGTTCCTCCGCTCCGGCAAGCCGAACCGCCGCATCGGCCCCGCGGCGCATCTTCGGTTCGGCTTGAATCGTATTATCGTATTACTCATTATACTAGTATAATTGGCAACTTGTAATAGGATAAATGAAATGAGATGCTGAACGTACTTTGACACGAACAAGGAGTGGAATCGGTATGGAACAAGTCGTCATCACCGGAATGGGCGCCCTGACGCCGCTCGGCAATTCGGTGGATAGCTTCTGGGAGCGGCTGGCGCGCGGGGATTCCGGCGTATCGCGGATCGAAACATTCGATACGTCGCGGTTCAAGGCCCAAATCGCGGGATCGGTGCGCGGCTTCGATGCGGAAGCGCTGTTCGGACGCAAGGAAGCGCGCCGCATGGATCGCTTCTGCCAGTTCGCGCTGGCCGCGGCCGGACAAGCCTGGGAGGATGCGGGGCTGCACGAGGCGCAGGTCGACGGAGAAAGGCTTGGCGTCTACGTGGGCTCGGGCGTCGGAGGTTTGCAAACGCTGCTGGATCAGGCCGCGGTGCTGCGCGACCGGGGACCGGAACGGGTCAGCCCGATGCTCGTGCCGATGATTATCTCGAACATGGCCGCCGCCCTGATCAGCATGAAATTCGGCGCGCTCGGTCCGACCGTGTCCCCGGTGACCGCCTGCTCGATCGGCAATACGTCGATTGGCGAGGCGTTCCGGCTGATCCGCGGCGGCGGCGCGGACATCGTCATCGCCGGCGGCGCGGAAGCGGCCTTGTCCGATATTGCGCTTGCCAGCTTCGGCAACGCGACCGCCCTCTCCTCCCGCAACGACGATCCGGCCGGAGCCAGCCGCCCGTTCGACGCCGGCCGCGACGGCTTCGTCATGGCCGAGGGAGCCGGCATCGTCGTTCTGGAATCGCTGGCCCATGCCAG
The DNA here is from genome assembly GCF_042431195.1 of Cohnella cellulosilytica. Lineage (NCBI taxonomy): Bacteria > Bacillati > Bacillota > Bacilli > Caryophanales > Paenibacillaceae > Cohnella > Cohnella cellulosilytica. Next base: position 7,218 of record NZ_JBHMDN010000008.1, on the reverse strand, counting down.
ACAACGCGGCGCGCGCATCTACGCCGAAGTGATCGGCTACGGCGCCAGCTCGGACGCCTATCATATGGTGGCGACGCATCCCGAAGGCGACGGGGCTTACCGGGCGATGAGAGCGGCGCTCGCGGAAGCCGGTCTGCGGCCGGAGCAGGTCGACGTCATCAGCGCCCACGCGACAAGCACGGAGATCGGCGACCGCTCCGAGACGCTGGCGATCAAGCGGCTGTTCGGCGAGCACGCCTACCGCGTGCCCGTGACCGCGAACAAATCGATGACCGGCCACCTGCTCGGCGCCTCCAGCGCGGTCGAAGCGATCGCGCTCGTCAAGAGCCTGCAGGCCGGCATCGTTCCGCCGACGATCAACTACGAGACGCCCGATCCCGACTGCGATCTGGATTGCGTGCCGAACGAGGCCAGACGGGCCGAGCTGAGCGTCGGCCTCTCCAACTCGTTCGGATTCGGCGGACATAACGCGGTGATCGCGCTGCGAAAATACGCCTGAATTCGCTCCCCCGTCCGGACAGCCTGAAGCATGCATGACTCGATAAGCCCGTCCTCTTCCGCCTCGGCGCTCATGCCCGAGGCGTCGGGTCGTCCAGCAGGACGTAACCTTCCGCCAGCTCGACTTCGACCAGTTCGCCCATCCCCCTGCCGCCCAACTCGAACTCGGCATCGCTGCCGATGAAAATCATGTTCCGTCGGTCCCGATTCCGCTTCGCCGGGAGCGAATAGCAGCGCGTGTCGGCGAAGACGCGGCGCAAAGTCGTGCCGATCGCCTCCGTCAGGCCGTCGTCGCGCGGTCGTCCCATCACGTTGAGGACAAGCGCGCCTCCCGGGCTCAGCTTGTCCGAAGCGAGCCGGAAAAACGCCTCCGTCGTCAGATGGGCAGGCGTTCCCTTGCTCGTAAACGCGTCGAGGACGATATAATCGAAAGCCCCGTCGGGCTCCGCCTCGAGCAGGGCGCGTCCGTCTCCGATGGCCACGTTGTGGTCCGCATATCCGAAATAGCGGCGGCTCAGCTCCACGACCGCTGCGTCGATCTCCGCCACTTTAACGGCCTTCCCGGAGTAATAACGAGGAATCGAGCCGCACCCGTGCCCGATCACGAACAAACTCCCGAAGGAAGGGTCCCGCAGCTCCAGCAGGCGCGCCAGCGCTTTCTGATAGCCCAGCACAAGGCGCCGGCTGTCTCTCAAGTCGATCGCGCCCTGCACGTCCTCGTCCGCGAAGCGCATGCACCTGAATCTGCCCGCCTCTCCGTCCAATTGCGCCGTTTCATAAACTGCGATTTCGTTATACGGCGATGTGACCTCTGCCACGGTTTGCATCCTCATCGCGAATTCCATCTCACGGACGTCATCGTCCTCACCTCGTCTGCTTTATCCCTCTATCCTACCACGAATACCTGCCGCGAATATCGCGCCGACTTCCCGTTGGGCGATTTTTGCCGTTTTATCGTCCGTTCGGAAAAAGGCATCCGGCATCCCGTTTTTCGACTTGTTTTGCCGCCCTCTATGGATTATTATATGAGCAAGTATTCATTTGACAACGGGAGAGGAACACCATGATCGAATATCGGGTCAAAGGACTTTCATGCGGGAATTGCGCCCGAACGCTCGAGGAGGAAATTCGGCGGCTGGATTACGGAGAGTCGGCCACGCTCAGCTTCGCCAGCGGCAAGCTGAAGCTCGACGAACGGGTGCCGCTCGAACGGGTGCGGCAAATTCTCGGCAGCGATCGGGCTTATCTCGCCGAGCCTTCGGAGGGTGCGGAGCCGTCCGGATCGGGAGCGTCCCCGGCCGCGGCGCAGACGCTCCCCCTCGCGCAAAAGCGCGACGGCGAACAGATGCGCGATCGCGGCGAGCACGGTGACGAGCATGGCCACGCGCATGGCGACGAACACGAACACGCTCATGCTCAAGGAAGCAAGCGGCTGATCGCCATTCTGGGCGTGTCGGCGGCGATCTATGCCGCCGCGCTGATCATGGACGGATCGGTCCCCTCTCTCCTCGCCGTCGGTTGTTACCTGACAGCCGCCGCGCTCAGCGGATACGGCACTTTCTATAAAGGCGTCAAAAACCTGCTCCGCCTCAAGTTCAACATCGACACGCTGATGACGATCGCGCTGGTCGGCGCCGTCTCGATCGGCGAATGGAAGGAAGCGACCCTTGTCGCCATTTTGTTCGGGGTCAACGAGCTTCTCGAAGGACTCGGCATGGAGAAAGCCCGCCGCTCGATGGAGAAGCTTCTCAGCGTCGCGCCGAAGCAGGCACTCAAGCTGGAGGACGGCGCAGAGACGCTTGTGCCGGTCGCGGCGCTGCAGATTGGCGATACGGTCGTCGTCAAGCCCGGGGAGAAAATTCCTTCCGACGGCTCGATCGTGTTCGGGCGAAGCTCGGTGAACGAAGCGGCCATAACCGGCGAGTCGCTGCCTTTGGAGAAGGGCCCGGGCGATTCGGTGTACGGAGGCAGTCTCAACAACGAAGGCGTTATCCGCGTGCGCATCGCCAGGGCGTACAAGGATTCCTCGCTGGCCCGCATCCTGCACCTCGTCGAGGAAGCTCAAGAGACGAGAACGCCGACCGAGCTGTTCATCGACCGCTTCGCCAAATACTACACGCCGCTCATTATGATCGTTGCGGCGCTCGTCGCGCTCGTCCCTCCCCTGCTGCTCGACGGGAACTGGACGAAATGGCTCTACCAGGGACTCGCCGTGCTGATCGTCGGCTGTCCTTGCGCGCTCATCCTGTCGTCTCCGATCGCCATTCTGTCGGGTATTGCGCGCAGCGCCCGCCACGGCGTTCTCGTCAAGGGAGGCGTTCATCTCGAGCAGCTCGGCAAGCTGGATACGCTCGCTTTCGACAAGACCGGAACGCTGACCAAGGGCGAGCCTCACGTCGAGGAGACGGTCATATACGAGGAGCCGCGCTTCTTCTCCGCCGCCGGCGCCATCGAGAGGGCCTCCTCCCATCCGCTGGCCAAGGCGATCATGAAGGAAGTCGAGCGCTCGGGCATAGCGCCTCTGGAGGCCGACGGCATACGGGCGGTTCCGGGCCGCGGCGCCGTCGCCGACTGCGGGGAGGAAACGTATTGGCTGGGCAACGAGAGCCTCATCGAGCATTTCGCGATTCCCGAGCGCGTTCGCGAGCAGATCGAAAGGTTGAAGCAAAACGGACTTACCGTCGTTCTGGTCGCCGACCGGGTCGATGTGCTGGGATTGTTCGGCATTGCCGACGAAATTCGCGAGGAGAGCGCCTCCGTCCTCTCGGCGCTGCGCCGGGAGGGCATCCGCCGCACCGTCATGCTGACGGGAGACCATGCGAAGACGGCGGACAAGGTGGCCCGCGCGGTCGGCATCGACGAGGCGTTCGGCAATCTGCTGCCGGAGGATAAGGTCGCCATGGTGAAAAGCCTTGCCGCGCAGGGAGCGGTCGGTATGATCGGGGACGGTATTAACGACGCCCCCGCCCTGGCCTCCGCCCGCCTCGGCATTGCGATGGGCAAAGGTACGGACAGCGCCATCGAGACGGCGGACGTCGTGCTGATGCAGGATCACCTGGGCAAATTGCCGGAAGCGATTCGCCTGGCCAGACGAGTCAACCGCACGATTCGTTTCAACATCGCCGTCTCCCTCGGACTGAAGCTGGCCGCGCTGCTGTTGACCTTGCCGGGCTGGCTCACGCTGTGGTTCGCCATTTTATCGGATATGGGAGCAACGGTATTCGTTACGCTCGTCAGCTTAACGATTCTGATCGAGCGCAAAGCCTGAACCCCGATTTGTCAGGCCGCCTTTCCGGCGGCTTTTTTCCATTCGCCCGTTCCCGGAATCCCGGAGGCGAGAGCCGGCCGCTACGCACTCCTCCATTTTTCGTTCGGGCAGCCAAAGGTACAAGCCGTACGGACGAGTTCCTCATATACTCTAGTATTCTCTGGAGAAACGAGGTGAGCCCTATGAGTTGCGAATGTCACCACGACAAGCATAAATCCCGCAACGAACATAAGAGCTGCGGCAAGCACAAGTCCCATGGCGGACACAGAAGCTCCGGCATGCATCACTCTCACGGCATGCACAGAACCGGCGGCGCGCACAAGTCCCATGGCATGCACAAATCCGGCGGCAGGCACGAGTGCCGCGAGCCGCATAAAAGCTGCGGCCAGCGGAGCGAAGGTCACGACAGGAAGCACAAATCCTGCCACAAGAGCGAGCACCACAGCCACGGCCATGACCATCGCGGAGGCTGCTGCCATCCCTACCTGAGATCCTGGCTGTAAAACGGAGCGGCATACGCTCGCCGGGGCTGTCCCATAAGCAGAGCTGCTTATGGAACAGCCTCTTCGTCGTGTTCGCGCCCGTTATTTTACGACCAGAACCGGAATTTGCGCTTGCTGAACGACATGGTGGCTGACGCTTCCGAGCATCCATTCGCGAATCGGCCCCAACCCTCGGTTGCCGATAACGATCAGATCGCAGCAATTGTCCCGGGCATATTCGAGAAGCGCCGAGGACGGGGTTCCGTTCAACACGACGACCTTCGCGTAGGGCAGCTCCTTCACCGTGTCCTCCGCTTGGCGAACGAGGTCGTTCTGATATTCCTTCATCCGTTCTTCGTAATCGTTCGGCACCACCATGCCGAAGCCCGCAAATGCATACGGAGGGCGCAAAGTGACGTGGGCCACCGTAAGCTTGCTTCCCGGGCGGCTTTCGACGAGCTTGATCGCGTGCTGAAGCGCTTTGTTCGACGCCTTGGAGCCGTCATATGCGGCTAATACGTGATGGTACGCCATACTGATCCCTCCAAAATGATGTTGATCTCTGTCGTGCTTACAGCATATTCCCTCTTTGCCCGGATTTCTGTAGTGTTCCTCACATTTGGGCGATATTGTGTCTTTTCTTGTCCGGATTATGACTTTCGTTACATTAGCGTTTCCGCCGCTTGTGGTACATTAAGGGAGAACACGTACGACAGGCAAAGGAGAGCTTACTATGCGATACGAATTTCTCCACCCCGCGGATCAAATCCTGCTGATGATGGACCGGATTTACGGCTACGGCATGACGACGACCTCGGGAGGCAATCTTTCCATTCTCGACGAAAACAATCAGATTTGGATTACGCCCGCCGGCGTGGACAAGGGCGCCCTGACCAGAAACGACATCGTCTGCGTCAAGCCAGACGGATCGGTGGTCGGGCCTCATCGCCCGTCCAGCGAGTTTCCGTTTCACCGGCTCATCTACGACGCCAGACCCGACTTGCGCGCGGTCGTGCACGCGCACCCGCCCGCTCTCGTCTCGTTCAGCATCGTCAGGCGCATTCCCGATACGAGACTGCTGCCGAACGAACGGCAAATTTGCGGAGAGATCGGCATGGCGGAATACGCGCTCCCCGGCAGCCGCGAGCTGGGGGAGAATATCGCCGCCGTGTTCAAGCGCGGCATCGACTCGGTCATGCTGGAAAACCACGGCGTCGTCGTCGGAGGAACGGACCTGTTCAAGGCGTTCCAACGCTTCGAGACGCTCGATTTCTGCGCGCGCCTGGAGATCAACGCCAGACGAATCGGCAATCCGGCGCTGCTGTCGGACGAACAGTTCCGCACGGTCGCGGACGGCGACGAGCCGGCGCCGGGCGCTTTCGTTCCGGGAGCGTACGGTACGGAAGAGCTGGCTATCCGCCGGGACATGTGCGCGCTCATCAAACGCGCGTACGATCAGCGTCTGTTCACGAGCACGCAGGGCACCTTCTCTCACCGGCTGGCGGACGGCGCCTTTGTCATTACGCCTTACGGAGCCGACCGCAAATATTTGGAGCCGGAGGATCTCGTCCGCATCGAAGGCGAAGCAGCCGAGGCCGGCAAGACGCCGAGCCGGTCCGTCCGCCTGCACCGGCGCGTGTATGAGCTGCATCCGCATATCGACAGCGTGATTATCGCCCATCCTCCCAACGCGATGGCTTTTGCCGTCACCGATCGGGCGCTGGATTCGCGGACGATTCCGGAAAGCTACATTTTGATGAGACGGACGCCCAAGCTGCCCTTCGATGCCGTCTATCGGGACACGGAAGGAACGGCGGCCTGTTTTACGAAGGATACCCCGATCGCCCTCGTGGAGAACAACTGCGTCATCGTTACCGGCCAAAATCTGCTCAACGCCTTCGACCGGCTCGAGGTCGCCGAATACAGCGCCAAAGCGCTGCTATCGGCCGGCTGCCTGGGAGAGATCGCGCACATCGGCCCGGCGCAAATCCGCGAGCTGGAAGTTGCGTTTAAGCTGTAACCGGCAGCAGCGCCTTCGGCGTCCCTTTGACTAAGATCGCTTTTTTGTCGGAGACGTTTTTCGGAAAGGATAAACGAAGTCGCTGTTTTGTGGGGGGACGTTTTCGAAAAGGATAAACGAAGATCGCTGATTTGTCGGGAGATGATTTCGGAACGTTTAGCGGTTCTTGCGTTTTCCTGCCGAATTGCGAATAAAGCCCGCCGAACGCTCGGCCTCCCTCGGGGGAGCAAGCGTCTGGCGGGCTTATTCGGACGGGATCAATCGGGATAAGTCTTCTGCAAAAATTCCATCGATTGCCGGATTAAAGCTTTCAGCACTTCGATATCAATGTCTTCCAGCTTGTTGACGTAGACGCAGGCTTTGCCCGCCGTGTACTTGCCCAGCTTTGGCAGCAGCGCTTCGCGCCCCGCGTCCCCCGTCGCAAAATAGAGACTTGTCTTCGCTTTTCTCGGCGAGAAGCCGACGAGAGGCGCCTCTCCCTCATGTCCGGTCGCGTACTTGTAACGGTACGATCCGAAGCCGATAATGCTCGGCCCCCACATCTTCGCGGGATAACCGGTCGTCTCGGCGAAAATATCGAGCAGCTTGTACGCGTCCTCGCGTTTTTTGGGAGAATCCACGTTGGCGATAAATTCGAGGACGCTATTTTCGGTTTCTTTCGTTTTCTGTTCGTACGCGATGCGGACCACGGCTCCTTTCCTCTGCAGCGGATGGCTTGTGAGTTCAACGTATCATGTCCGACAGCGCCTTGTCAAAAGCTTGAAAAAGCAAAGCTTCAAAGCCGCAACAGCCTGCCGGACCGTTAAATGCAGCTGGGCGCTCGATTGGGCTTGCGTAACGGTCTGGCGGAAGCCGTCGATTAACTGTGGCTAAACACAACGCCTTCTCTCCCACTCGGTAATTTTGCGAGTTCATGTGGGACAGGAGGCGTTTTTTGACGTGCTTGCTGC